>JAIPFO010000066.1 GCA_021736565.1 Phycisphaerae bacterium
GAATGGTTACGTCAAAACGATTATGGGGCGAAAGCGGAACCTCGCCGACATTAACAGCAGTAACGGCAACCGCCGGAAGCTGGCCGAACGCATGGCGGTTAATACCGTCATCCAGGGCTCAGCGGCCGATATGATCAAGCTGGCCATGATCAACTTGTACCGACGAATTGAGGCCGAGGGCCTGGCGATGAAAATGATGCTCCAGGTGCATGATGAGCTGGTGCTGGAAATCCCAGACATCCATAAGGAACAATATATTGCGATCATTGAAGAAGAGATGGTCAACGCCATGAAGCTGGATGTTCCCATCGTCGTCGATTCCGGCAGCGGGGCGAATTGGCTGGAGGCCAAGTAGGAGGAATTTTGGGGGATGGATTTTTTTAGATTTTGCGCTGGGGTGGTCCGCTGTGTTTTTTTAACGCAAAGATGCAAAGGGGTGGAATTAAGAGGGGATTTTTGAACCACGAATTAACTTAGGGCGGTCGAGCCGCAACCAAAATGTATTTTCTTTTGAAGAGATGTAGAGAGAACGAAAAGCCAAAAATTGAATATTCAATCCTCAACACGGAACACCCAATATCCAAGTTGTGGTGTTCGCTGCGCTCACGCCTTTTTATGGCCAGGGCGAAAGTTGATTTATGATATATTGTAATATAAATTACTGTCATTTAAACAGTTAGGGATATTTCCCATAAATAAACGTGCATAAAAAACAATGAAATACAGGATAGTATTGCTAATAGACGCGAATAAGAGAAGGTTTTGATTTGGGCGATTGGGGCCGGGGTTTGCCCAGGTGGTAAGGAGAATCCCGACGGGGAGCCGGGACTTTGTTTTGACCTGTTTTAAATGGGGATTTTTTAGTGGTGTTTTGAATTTTGACATTAAATATTTATATATTTAGCTGAGGATAATGAAGGCAATGGTGAAAAAATATAGATATTATTCACACATAATATCGGTACATGGGACCTTTAATTCACATAATTATGGGGTTGGTTCAGGAAAAAAAGTAGAAAACTTTTATACTTGAGGAAAATGGATATATTTGGTAGGATTTATGAATGTATGTGATAGTTTGAAATGGAGTGTATTTTGGAGTGATAATGGCGCATGGTGAGGTGTTGAGTAGGGTAGTTTTGTGTGGCATATTGACTGATTTAATGTTCTTTAATTTATGGAATAAGCAGTGTTTTTGAATTTTTTAGGATTATGTATTTGGGAACATTGAACTACGGAGCATAAAATGGGAAAACAGTCATCTGGAAGCGTTCTATTTATAGTTGATAATAGCGATAAGGATTGGAAGGTCAGGAATTATCTTCATGAATGGGCGGATATTGGAAAACAAGAAAAAAGAGGCTGAAGATATCATGTTTATAATTACTTTTGGAAATAACGCACAATTAAACAATCAGAACATATAGAGTGAGGAGGCATTATATGCCTGAAGTGAATGTCGATAAAGCAATTCGGCTAGTTGAATATTTAGAAAAACTTGCAAGCTTACGAACTGATGTTGTCAGAAGTGTTCATGATTATCATTCTGTTTTATGGTTTGATGATGTCCCAGAATTAAAAGGATGCTTTACACATGCATGGGGTCCATGCTCTGATGTTGATATTGATGTATGGTTGGAAGTGACCAAGCAACCTGAACCGAAACTACCAGATGTTCCTGAAGAATGTGAAGAATGGATTGCTCAATCAGAACTATATAATTGTAATAATGTACCAAATTTAAAAGAATCAATAATTACAACTGAAATATTATACGATGATGAAGATGAAAATGAATATGTCGAAGTTGAAGAAACGGTGTATTTGGCAGATTGCCAAGAAGTTCAGGATATATGGGTTAAATATATTGACGATAACTGGAACCCATGGGCAGAAAAGCATAAGGAATGGAGTAGAGTACAAACTGTTTATAGTAAATTATTTACAATATATCAAGAGCTTCTCAAGTCGGGCGAAGAATATGAGCTTGTACTCGGTTTGGGGCTTCTTTCATGGAAGACGCCAAAGCAGATGCATGTGAAACGTCATCTCATAACCGCTAAGGCATCATGCAGCTTCGAAGCTCATTTAGGGAAATTTATAATTGGTCCCGATGAAATCGGTGAAGACTTATTAATTGAAACGGATATGTTGGATATTGAGGATACACCTGCAAAAAATATTCTAGAGACAATAACCCAAGAATTAAATAACGCTGAAGGTAATCCCTGGGATAATTCGACAATAAACACGGTGCTTTCGTCATTAGCAAATACAATATCAAAAGATGGATCTGGTGAATATTATAATTCAGATTTAGGATGTGCCGATGGGTATGGTCAAGGAAAATTAAATGTATATTATTCACCTGCTTTAATTTTGCGAAAAAGATCAACACGAGGGCTACATCAATTATTATCTAAGATACGTACTCATATAAACAGTGGCGGTAAGCTTCCCGCTGAATTTTCAGATTTAGCTGAGATACAAACTGATGGGCACGACTCAGGTGTTGAAGAAGGAGATTCTTCAGCTGACATTTCACCTCCATCAGAAGTATATTTCCCTGATAAATCTAATGAAGAGCAACTATCGATAGTGCATCGCATGAACACTTGCACTGGAGTCATCGTGCAGGGTCCTCCTGGGACAGGAAAATCACATACAATTGCAAATCTAATTTCCCATCTACTGGCGTCAGGGAACAAAGTGCTGGTTACAGCTAAAACCCCCAGAGCTTTAAAAGTGCTTCATGACAAGATACATGAAGAGTTAAAGCCCTTGTGCATAAACTACATTGGTGACAGCAGTAATGAAAAATTGTCACTTGAACATAGTGTCAAATCCATATTATCAGAGCAATATACTTGGAATGAAAAAGAAAGAACACAAGAATTAGACAAGCTTGAGGTGGCATTAAAGGAGCAGAAAAAAGAAAAAGCAAACATGGAGTATCGTATTAGATCCATCCGTGAAAAAGATACAATGTCGCACTCCTTGTTAGAGGGGAAATATGCTGGAACTGCTTCCTCAATAGCAAAAAGAATATTTTCCGAGTCTGAAGTATATACATGGTTTGTCGATGACGTACACTACGATATGGAATATAACGTTGATACAAATGAGATTAGGCATATTGTTGAATATCATAGAGAATTAAGCGAACAAGAAGATGAACAGATTCATAAATGCCTTCCAGTAGTTGGCACTGATATGCCTGATACAGATACTTTTAAAAAGTATATATTAACAAAAAAAGAATACGACAATTATACCACAAAACATGAAGGACATATTGACTCAACAGAGGCAATTTTAATTGAACGTTCTGACCTGGATATAATCAAAGAATTATATGATAAGCTTAATGCATTAAGAGAGCATGTCGCAAATATTGGCAGACGGCCAATGTCATGGATTGCTACTGCAATATCCGATATGCTTTCCGATAATGACAAACCATGGAAGGAATTGTTTTCATTGACGGCAAGTGAATTAGAAGGATTGCGAGATAAGGCAAGAGATATTAGTCGGGTAGCTTATGAGATACCTGAAGAGTATGAGCCTCAAAAAATAATTGAAGACGTAAAAGATTTAATACAGCACCTGAAAAATGGAGGAAAGTTCACAGGTTTGATATTTAAACCTAAAATTGTCAAACAGAAAGCATATATTTTTGACATACATATCAATGGTACTTCGCCTGACACGGAAGGGAGGTTGCTAGAACTTCTTAATATTCTTGACGTAAAAGTGAAAATTGATTATTTATGGTCTATGTGGGTTGGCAAAACAGAAAGAACAGACTCCCCTTTATTGCTGCAAGTAACAGAATTAGAAGAATTAAATGAAGCACTTCAAAAGGTTATAGAGATATATGACCTACTGGAAGAATCTAAGCGTATCATTTCTAAAATAAACGGACTCACAGAGCCTAAATGGCATTCTAGTGATGATATTGATAGACTATTAGTTACGTGTAAATTGCATATTGTGAAAGATAGACAGCGAAGAATCCAGAGGAGTATTGAAAAATGGCTAGGTGATTTACATTCAATGTGCGATCACAGCGAAGAATGTATTGTGCATGAGCTAATATCGTGTATTAAAAACCTGGATATAGCACAATACACAAAAGCTATACAAAAACTAGAAGAATTAAACGCCTTGAAACAAAAAAATATATGGCTGGATGACGCGATTGAAAAATACAAAAATATATTGCCGTATTTAATTGATGCATTTTTAAATGACCCTGACCCATCAATATGGAATGAACGAATATCAGATTTAGAGAGTGCGTGGAATTGGAAAAGAGTATTAAATTGGGTAGATGTTTTTATAAATGAAGATAATATAGATGCTTTAGAATCAAACCTCAACTATGTTGATAATGAGATACTAAATGCGAAAGCTTCTATTGCAAAAATCAAAGCATGGAAATTATGCTTTGACAGAATGTCAGAATCGCATAGGCGGCATTTAATGGGCTGGCAACAGGCAATTACCAGGCTTGGCAAGGGGACTGGTAAACATGCCCCGAAACACAGGAGAGATGCTCAGGGTAATCTTAAGAAATGCCAAGGTGCTATTCCTGCATGGATTATGCCACTGCACAGAGTATATGATACTGTCGATGCAATACCAGAATTGTTTGACGTAATTATTGTAGACGAAGCATCTCAGTGTGGATATGAGGCATTACCACTTTCGTTTTTGTGTAAAAAACTTCTGGTGGTTGGTGATAATCAACAAATTAGTCCAGAAGCAGTAGGGATTGATTTAGAAACGGCATATAGATTAAGGAAAGACTATTTATATGATTTTGAACATGCTGATTCATTTGATATAACTTCAAGTCTTTTTGATCACTGCAACAGGCGATTTGGAGGTGGTACGATAGTATTAACGGAACATTTCCGTTGTATGCCAGAAATCATTAGATTTAGTAATGACTTATCTTATGCTAATACCCCCTTAATACCTCTGCGTCAATATCCTCCTAAAAGGCTTGCACCGATAAAAGTTATTCATGTTAGTGCTGGACACAAAGAAGGGAAGTATAGTAATGCAATAAATAGACCTGAAGCTGAACAGATTGTAGAGAAAATTGTCGAATTGTGTCTGGATGATAGATATGACGGTAAAAGCATGGGCGTAATTGTTCTTTTAGGAGATGCCCAGGCTCGTTTAATTGAAAATATGCTCCTCGAAGAAATTGGTTCTGATGAATATCAGAAGAGAAATATTATTTGTGGCAATCCTTACAGTTTCCAGGGAGATGAGAGAGACATTATATTTATGAGTATGGTAATTGCTCCTAATGAACGTTTTGGAGTATTATCCAAAGATAGTGATCGAAAAAGAATGAATGTTGCTGCCAGCCGTGCAAAGGATCAGGTGTGGCTATTTCATTCAGTCACCCCAGACATTCTAAGCCCAAAGTGTTTTAGAAAGCAGTTATTAGATTATTATTTGTGCCCTGAAAGTACAATTACGAATGCTCTTGGAGAAGAAGCTGAATCACTTAGATATAAGGCTCATACTGCAAATCGGATAAATGAAAAACCACCAAAGCCTTATGATAGCTGGTTTGAAGTAGATGTGATTCTTGATATAGCCTCTAAGGGATACAGAGTTATTCCTCAATATAAATTTGCTCGAAAGCGAATCGATATGGTGATCGAAGGATTGGGGACGAATCTTGCAGTTGAATGCTATGGAGACTATTGGCATGGTGCTGATGAGTATGAAAAGGATGTCATACGAAAAAGGCAATTGGAGAGATGTGGTTGGACATTTCATATTATAAGGGAATGCGAATACTACTCTAATCCAGAAAAAAGCATAGAACAGTTAATAAAAAAATGCGCCATGATGGGTATTATGCCTTATACGAAAAAGAAAGAAATAAAAAAAGAAGAGCAATCTGTCCCAACCCAAAAACAAAGTGATGAGGTAAAAGAAGATAATACCTTATCCCCCTTGCATAATACCTTATTTTCCTTGGATAATGATGAAACTGAAGAAATTGCCATATCAAATGGCGTTCAACCTAATGACATAAATGAAGCACTTAGCATAAAGCCTGAACACATCAGAAATATTATAATTAAAATACTAAAAGAACGTCCAAATGAATCTTGTGTTTTTGAAAAATTACCAGGATATATCTTGAAAGAATGGGGTGTTATTACCAGGGGAACTCCACGAGAGAAGTTTAGTGCGAAAATTATTAGGGTTGCAAAAAATATGGATAAACTAGGAAGAATAAAAATATATAAAAGTAAAAATGTTCGTGTTAAATTATTAAAAAATGAGTAAGCGTTCAGGCAATTTGTAATAAATTTTAGCAAAAAAGTCTTTTTCGTCCGATAATTACAATATGAACAAGGACGACAAAGACACTTATATAAAGGGTGGGGACAAAGTGTGTCCGACACCTTTATGTTCCCCACCTTTATGTTCCCTTGGTCATTGGGGTGAGAAACGCACTTGACGCCGACGTTTTTATATTTTAGGAGTATTTATGTCACGAGCGATGTATGCATTTTCGGGTGACCCGATCACTTATGGTCATATTGATATCATAAAGCGAGCGGCGGCTGTTTTTGATCATGTGGTTGTGGGGATTGGGGTTAATCCTCAAAAAAATTATCTGTTCACACTGGAAGAACGCACTGAGATGGCTCAGTGGTCGTTGCGGGGGATCGCAAATATTGAAGTGTGCGCCTTTTCGGGCCTACTGGTTGATTATGCCTATGAGAAGAATGCTTCTGTGATCGTAAAAGGTGTTCGTAACCCGGAAGATTTCAGTTATGAGAATGTTCTTCATCAAGTTGGTGAAAGTCAGAAGCTGGGGATCGACACCCATATTTTATTTGCCAGGCCTGAGCTGGCTCATGTGAGTTCAGGGGCCGTGAAAGATATTCAGAAGAACCAGGGGGTGATCCATCATTACGTTCCCTTACTGGTCAAGCAGAAGTTAGAGAGTAAAATATCGGGGCAGTGCATTGTCGGTGTGACCGGTGAGATGGGGTCGGGCAAAACATACATCAGCAGGATGTTGCAGGATGGTGGATCCGATATTCCAATTCATAATATTGAACTGGACCATATCGGTCATCAGATCCTGGGGGAATTGACCGAACCGGCTTATGTTCATGTCCGCGAAGAAATCGCCAGTATTTTTGGCTCTGACTTGATCGCTCCTGATGGGTTTATTGACCGTAAGGCATTGGGGGAGATCGTTTTTAACGACAGGGATCAACTTCAAGTGCTCAATAAAATGCTTTACACGCCGATCAGCGTGAGGTTGCGACGGGAATTACTGGGGAAGCAAGGGATCGTACTGGTCAATGCGGCACTGTTGGCGGAAACCGATATGCTGCATATTTGTAATAATAATGTGATCCTGCTGGAAGTCGATAAGGCCACTCAGACGCAGCGTTTGAAACAGCGGGAGCTGACGTTCGACCAGATCCAGACACGGGTGGGCTGTCAGTATGATACGGTAGAGAAGCGGGCTCAGATATCCAAAATAATCAAGAGAGATCATTATGGGCACATATGGGACCTGGATAACTCGAACAATTGTACGCCCTCCAGGGTGCGGCAGTTGCTATCAGAAGTGAAAGAGTATTTTGGGATATGAAGAAACAGTTTGTGACGCTGTGGAATGGACTCGGGGCGGAGGGCGATCCCGATTTAGCGTTTCAGTATTTGTATGATTCATATACACAGCCGGGACGATTTTACCATAATCTCAATCATGTTGAGGCGTGCCTAATGGATTTTCGGAAGGGTCGAGTTGGGGTGTTGCAGACTTTTTTAGAAAAATCTTCCATATACTCACTGAATTATTTCAAGGATAAATATCAAGCGCAAGCTGTTGGGAATATTCAAAAAGCGGTTTCGGATTTGTTATGATGTTGCTAGAGGGCCGCGACGCAGGTGAGAGAAAAAGGGGGCCTTTTTCAGATCAGGGCGTATGTATGGTAAGCGGAGGTGTAAAAAGGCGTAAAAGGGACAGGTATCTTTTGGCTGCAAAAGCAGGCCGTGCCTTTTGACGGGCTATCGGGACGGGCTATTCTGTTTAATATGCAAATTTGGGTACCCTTGAATTTTATTGACAATAATCCCCTTTGTCGATATGCTTTCGGGTCTATAATTATCGAACATTTAGCCTCCGGGTGCTGCATCATTGACCTATAAGTCGTTGATATGCAATGACATACGCTGAGTACCCGGTTCGCTCAACAAAAAAACAGGCCCCTGGGCCTCAGGAGTTTTCAGATATGACCGTGACGCGATTTGCACCTTCTCCGACGGGTTATTTGCATGTGGGCGGGGCCCGGACGGCCTTGTTCTGCTGGCTGATGGCAAAGCATAACAAGGGAAAAATGATATTACGGATCGAAGATACCGACCAGAAACGAAATACCCCCACCGCCGCTCAGCAGGTGATGGACGATCTTCGCTGGCTGGGGATCACCTGGGATGAAGGGCCGGAAGTGGATGGCCCCAACGGCCCCTATTATCAGTCCGAACGGCGGGACATTTATGACCGTTATATGAAACAGTTGCTGGAAAAGGGGAGTGCCTATTACTGCTTTGATACGCCCGAGGAGCTCAACGCACTGCGGCAGGAGGCAATAGCCCAGAAGAAGAATTTTGCCTACCCTCGGCCTGAAAGATTCCCTGACGAGCAGGAAGTCGCCAAGGCTCAGGCCGAAGGCCGTCCGGTAACGGTTCGGTTTGCGATGCCGAATACGGATATCATTGTCCATGACATTGTCCGCGGCGCCGTACGCTTTGGCGTCGATGAGCTGAATGATTTTGTCATCCAGAAGTCAGACGGGGTTCCTTCTTACCATTTCGCCTGCGTGGTCGATGATGAACTGATGGAAGTATCCCATATCCTCCGCGGCCAGGAACATCTGATGAACACGCCGGGGCACATCGCCCTTCAGGATGCCCTGGGATTCAGACGGCCGCAATACGCTCACATGTCCGTCACGATCAGCGAAGGCGGGGGAAAACTGTCCAAACGGGAGCAATCCAAAACCCTCCGGAATGCAATAAAGACAATGGCCACCATCGACCTGGAAAAAGTGGCCGAGGTTGGCGGTCTTAGCGCCGATGAAATGGCGACCTTCATGGCGAATAAATCCAACCCCGATGCGCCGCAGATCAGCGCAATGGCGGAGTACCTGGGTGTTCATCTGCCGGAGATCAATGTCATTGACTTCCTCAAGAGCGGGTATATTCCCGAAGGGATGATCAACTTTATCGCCCTGCTGGGCTGGTCGCCGGGGGATGATAAGGAGATCATGGCACTGGATGAGCTGATCCAGCTGTTTGATATTACCCGGCTGACCAAGTCGAACAGTTTGTTCGACCGGCAGAAGCTCACGGCGTTTAATACCGAGCACATGAAGATGGTCGCCCCGGAGCGGCTTCTGGAACATTTCAAGCGATACCTGGCAATTAACGACCTGCCGATGGGGCAGGCAGACGATGCGACCCTGGCGCATATTCTCACAGCGTGCCAAGGGGCCCGAACCCTGGCGGATGTTGCCGCTAAGTGTAACTTCCTTTACCAGGACGTCACCGGCTATGACCCCAAGGCGATCAAGAAAGTCCTGAAAAAAGAAGGCGTCAAAGACATACTCATCAAGATTCGCACCGCGCTGGACTCGCTTGACAACTGGGACGACGATTCGATCAATAAGGCCGTTGAAGAGTTATGTACTCAAAACGACGTGGGGATGGGCAAGATCGCCCAGCCCATTCGCGTGGCGATCACCGGGTCGATGGTGAGCCCGTCGATCCATGACAGTCTGGTGCTCTTAGGTAAGGAACGAACGCTGGGACGTATAGATCAACTCATTGAATTTATGGACACACTGTAGGTCAAAAAATGACTCATGAAGCAGCCCAACGACAAATCAAAACAACTGATCCGCAACAGTACCGCTGAGTTCCTGATCTTCACCGGCCAAAGCGGCCAGCAGAGCATTGAGGCCCGGTATGAAGATGAGACGATCTGGCTGTCTCAAAAGCTGATGGCTGGGCTTTTTGAGGTAAAGATTCCGACGGTAAATGAACATTTAAAAAACATTTATGCTCAAGATGAATTAAGCCGTGAGGCAACTATTAGGAAATTCCTAACAGTTCAAATTGAAGGCGATCGCCAGGTCTCCCGAAATGTTGATTTCTACAACCTGGATGCCATCATATCAGTTGGTTATCGAATTAATTCCGTTCGGGCCACACAGTTTCGCCAGTGGGCGACGCGGATTTTGAGAGAATTTGCCATCAAGGGCTATGTGCTGGACAAGAAACGCATGGAAAACGGTGCTTTCCTTGGCGAAGATTATTTTGAACAGCTGCTGGAAGAAATTCGGGAAATCCGGCTCAGTGAACGGCGATTCTACCAGAAAATCACCGATATCTACGCGACCAGCATCGATTACAACACAGATGCCCCAACCACCAAAGCCTTTTTTGCCAAAGTGCAGAACAAGCTGCATTTTGCCATCCACGGCAATACCGCCGCCGAGTTGATCGTGAACCGGGCCGATAGTACCCAATCCAACATGGGACTAACCTCATGGGACAAGGCCCCCGATGGAAAAATTGTTAAAACGGATGTTTCGATCGCCAAAAACTACCTGGCCAAAGATGAGCTGGCATCACTGGGGCGTATTGTCAATGCTTACCTGGACCTGGCCGAAGAGCGAGCCAAAAGAAAAATCCCCATGACCATGGAAGACTGGGCCAAACGTTTGGATATGTTCCTGGAATTTGACGACCGGGAGATTCTTCAGGATAGCGGTAAGGTAACTGCCAAACTGGCCCAGGCCCATGCCGAAAGCGAGTTTGAAAAATACCGCATCCTACAGGATCGACTCTTCGAAAGTGATTTCGACCGGATGATCAGGCAACTGGAAGAGAAGGAAGATGGTCAGGAATGAAAAACAACCCCCTGCCACGTCTGGATTCTGACCAAGACGTTCGTGAGAAACTTCTGCCCCAGTGCCGTCTCGCCCCCGGTGAGGTGTGGCAGGACCCGGAGGGCCGGCACAGGGTCGGCTGTCTGGATGCCGCTTGTGGTGAGCATATTGCCGAATTGATGGGCACGCATCGGGCCCGGCTGGCGGTTCATGACCCGCCTTATAACCTGGTGGTCTTTGAAGAGCGGAAAGTGCATGAGTTTATCGCCTGGTCGAAACAATGGGTTGCGCTGACTGGTGAATACCTGGCTGCGGATGCATCGCTGTATATCTGGCTGGGGGCTGACCAGAATGAACACTTTCAGCCGTTGCCGGATTTTATGGTGATGATGCGGGAATTCCAGGAGTTTCAATCGCGATCATTTGTTACTTTACGCAACCAGCGCGGCTACGGCACGCAGAAGAACTGGATGGCGGTTCGGCAGGAGCTTTTATACTACACCAAGGGGCACCCGGCGTTTGAGGTTCAATATACCGATATCCCCAAGATATTACGCGGCTACTATAAAGAGGTCAACGGCCAGCGTACCGAAAACACCGAACGGGGCAAATCGGAGAATATTCGGGCCAGCAATGTCTGGGTGGACATTCAGCAGGTGTTTTATCGCATGGCGGAGAATGTTTCAGGCTGCTATGCCCAGAAGCCGCTCAAGGCGATCGAGCGGATCATCGCCGCCAGTTCATCCCCCAACGAGCTGGTCTTGGATTTTTTCGCCCATTCGGGCACAACCCTGATCGCCTGCGAACAATTGGGACGCTCTTGTTTTACTATTGACATCGACCCGATTTTTTGTGAAATTACCATAAGAAGATTAGAACACCTGAGAAAGACCGGCCAGACCGGCTGGCAGAACTCTCAACCCTTTGAATGAGATTGTTTGTAATTGTTCAAAAAAAAGGAACCACGAATGAACACTAATGAGCACGAATTATTTCTTAAAAATGAGGTATTTGATGTTGTTGGCTGTGCTATGGAGGTTTTAAATGAATTGGGACATGGTTTACTGGAAAAACCTTACGAAAATGCTTTAGTTGTTGAGTTTGGTTCGAAAAATATTTCGCTTGAGCAGCAATCTCGATACGCAGTGGTGTATAAGGGCATACAAGTTGGTGAATATATACCTGATTTAATTACTCATGGAAAAATCGTTGTGGACACAAAGGTAATTGATCGGATCACAAATCACGAATTAGGTCAAATGATGAATTACTTAAAAATCACAGGCTTGAAAGTTGGGCTTATCCTTAACTTCAAGCACTCGAAACTGGAATGGAAAAGAATAGTTTGTTAAAAAGATAAATAAGACGCCATCGCCATTCCCGGCTCGCCGGGATTTGAAGCCTTTTTTTCGCATCTCAAAAACCGATATATCGTTTTTAATATTGACTTTTGACGTGGACATCAAATAAGCTTCAATAAGTATGAAAAAGTTTAGCATATGTGCTATTAGTGTATATTCGTGTTCATTCGTGGTTCTAAAAAGCGTAAACGGATACTAAAAATAATATTAAATTTTAAAGGAACAACCGTATGTCACTACTCGTCACCGGCTCAATCGGCATTGATACTGTAAAAACACCCTTTGGCCTTAGGGAAAATTGTCTGGGCGGCTCGGCGGTCTATTTCAGCATGGCGGCCAGCTTTTTCTCGCCGGTTCGCTTTCTGGGCGTTGTGGGGGAAGATTGTCCGTTCGACCTGCCGGCGTTTTTTGCCCGCCGCGATGTTGATATGACGGGGTTGGAAGTTCGCAAGGGTAGCAAAACATTTCGCTGGCAGGGGAGTTATGCCGGGGCGATGAACGAGGCGAATACCGATGGTGTGGAGTTAAAC
>JAIPFO010000067.1 GCA_021736565.1 Phycisphaerae bacterium
CTAACCACCCCGGCGCCCACTGTGCCCCCCACCCCAAAAGTCATCTCCAACGCTAAAATCTCACGCTAGAATGCGAAAAACGACCTCCAAAAAACTAAAGACGCCGGCGTCCACTATGACTCCCACGTCAAAAGTCATCTTCAATGCTCATATCTCACGCTAAAATGCGGAAAACGAGCTTCAAAAAGACTAAAGACGCTGGCGTCCACTGTGACTCCCACGTCAAAAGTCATCTTCAACGCTCAAATCTCACGCTAGAATGCGGAAAACGAGCTTCAAAAAACTAAAGACGCTGGCGTCCACTGTGACTCCCACGTCAAAAGTCACCTTCAATGCTCATATCTCACGCTAGAATGCGGAAAACGAGCTTCAAAAAACTAAAGACGCTGGCGTCCACTATCGTCGTGAGTGCTGTGAAGAGTAATTGCGCCGATCATACACCGTCGTGACTCGCCCGATACGTCGTAGCGTATTTCGGCCCTGTTCCGACAACTCCAGACCAATGAACTGAAATCCCAGGAACGGCTGAGCGTCCTGCTCGGTATGCGTGGTATGTCGATATCGGGCATGGGCAATGATCGGTTCCTGCCCGGGCAGGGCAACAAATTGAAGCTCGCACTGCTGGTCACTTTCCCATGCCGGAGTCGCCTGGCCAATGGGCATGCTGACCGCCAGACCGCCGGCCGAGAGGTTCAACATAAACCCCTGGAACCGTTCTTGGGGACGACTCACTGACCAGAATGAAACAGTGACATCCTCGCCCGAGGGAACGTTCGTTCGATCATAGGCACGACGCTGAATCTTTTCAATCTGTTCAGGCTTGTAAATTATCAGGACCGGAACCAGCTCTCGCTCGCCATTCTCCCCCTCCACCTCCAATTGGCTCTGGGAGATGATCCGGCTGACAAACAGGCATTTATTATAACCTTTCTTAAAGGTCACCGCTATTTCCTGATTCGGGGCCGGCTCCATCGGACACACCCCGTCATGCGGATTGGGCATCGAGATGACCAGTCGTCGCTCCTGTACCAGCAGAACATGCGATTTATACACCTGCCAGTTATTGTCGATGCACTTTTTCGTAATGGTCAGCGGCATCTTCTTCTCCAATGCCGAGCCCAGTAAACTATCACATTCCGTACCCGTCGCAAATTTTCTTTTACGCATAATACTATGCTCCCGTATCAATGTCTAAATAAAATTATCTCACATTATAACTGCCACCCTCCCGAGTTGCCAGACACGCTTGCCAGCTCAGAGGAGTGATATGTACTATGTTCGGTTTCTTACAGAGGCAACATAAACGAAAAAATGCTCAATGACGAAGCCGCAAAAAAGGATTTTTAACCACCATAAATCACACCGGCCTTTTTGACCTGGTAACCCATTGAGAACGTCTTATAATCGACCCGAAAATCGCCCGAAACGCTGTATTGTGCCCAAAAATCTTTATCACGCGGGCATCTTCTGGCTATCCCCTTACCATAGCCCAATACACGCGCAAAAAAAAACCGATGCTCTTTTTCAAGATCACCGGCTTGGAATATTCGTTATTTCAATGCTGAAAACAGCATTTTAACACTCTAGATCTACGGTCACGCCTCGGGGACCGGCCCGACGATCACATCATATTGTGTGATCGATGAACGGTCATCGCTGCGTATCTGCTCACAAAGCATCGTAACCTTTGCGGCATTATTGGAGATGTACCGACGAGCGATAATACCTTTGCGTGCCTGGTACGCCCGATAGGTGTCCAGCCCCTCGCCGTTATCGGACGAACCGGCCGAGCTCGGCTTGCGGGTAAAGTCATCCTCACGAGCCGGGGCCGCAACGCTCTGTTGGAGCAGCAGGTGACCCGCCATCAAAAGGATCGCCGCGTCAACCAGCTTGCGACCATGAAGGTCCATATATTCTGTACCCGGCTTCTCTTTAATAAACGCAATCGCCTCTTGAAGCTGCTCACGGCCGGCAATCAGCTTGTCAACCAGGTCCTGCACTTCCGCAGGATAGGCAAAGGCTTCTTTGTCCTGAAGATAATTCACCGCGGTACTGCAAACACCCCGAACCGCTGCGATGATCTGCAACTGTGAGGTCCCTTCGTAGATCGTCGTGATCCGGGCGTCCCGGGCATGCCGCTCAACCGGGTAATCTTTCATATACCCGCTGCCGCCGAGTACCTGGATCGAGTCATAACAGACCCGGTTACACATCTCACTGCCATAATATTTGCTGATCGGCGTCATCATATCGGCCATACGCTTATATTTCCGACTGGCCTGTTTGAGCTCTTTCTTGCTGGCCTTGTCCAAATCGTCACTACTGGCCAGTTTATTGAGCAGCCCCTGGTTGTGGTCCACCCACCAGCACGTCTCATACGTGATCGATCGGGCGACTTCAATATCCAGTTTCATCTCGATCAGCATATCGCGAACCGCCGGAAACTGCTCGATCGCCGTGCCAAACTGTTTTCGGCTCGCCGCATAATCACGGGCGATCCGATAGGCCGCCTCGGCAATGCCCAGCGACTGGGCGGCAATACCCACTCGGGCGCCGTTCATTAACGCCATCACATAGGTCACCAGGCCACGCTGCCGCTCCCCGACTAACTTACAGGGCATATCTTTAAAGATCATCTCACAGGTCGGCGACCCTTTGATCCCCAGCTTATTCTCCAGCCGGCGTATTTTTACCGCCTCACTGCGACGACAGACAAACAAACTCAAGCCCAGACCCCCGCTACGCTCCGGCTCACTGCGGGCCAAAACCAGCAACACTTCCCCACAACCGTTCGTGATGAACCGCTTCACCCCGTTGAGGATCCATTGGCCGTTCTCATCCTGATGGGCCCGTAACTTGATCGCCTGAAGGTCACTGCCGGCATCCGGCTCCGTCAGAACCATCGCCCCCGTATCGCCACCCTCGGCAAAGCCCCGAAGGTATTCCTGCTTGATCTCCTCGCTGGCAAACGCGTTGATCGTCTCGGCGATCCCCTGCAAACCATAAAGGTTCATCAGCGATGCATCCGCCCGCGAGACCACTTCATTATTCATCGTGTAAATCAGGTTCGGACAGTTCAAACCGCCAAACCGATGCGGCAGCGTAAAGCCCATTAACTGGGCCTCTGTCAGCACGTCAATATTTTCTTGCATCCCCTGGGAATAGGTCACGGTCCCGTCATCGTTTAACGTGTTACCCAGCAGGTCAATTTGTTCGGCACGCGGATCGATAAAATCACCACTGATCTGACCGACCACTTCCAAAATCCGGTCATAGTTGTCCACCGCTTCGTCTGCGTTTTGAGGGGCCCAGTCGAACGTCTGTCCGTCGGAATAATCACCTTCCATAATATCAGCCAGCGTGGTGAGTTGATAGTGCCGAAACAAAAATCGGATATCATCATTATCAGTATAAAAATTTGCCATCTATACAATCTTTCAAAGAAATTAACAGTGTTACCTGTTAGGTTTTTAATGTTGACTCTCGCGTCAATGTTAAGTAGTTGCGAATATAAAAACAGGGACTCTCATCTCAAAAGTCGGTCTTCGTATTCAAATATCGGCCGTTACGTTGAAAAAAAACAGGCTCCATGAATACGCATGACGCTCACGTCATAATTAGCTCTTCGCCCGGATCGCCTTGATCAGTTTCGGGATCACGACATTCAGATCTCCCACGATCCCATAATGGGCCACCTGGAAGATCGGGGCGTCGGGGTCGGAATTGATCGCGACTATTTTCGCCGAGTCCGACATGCCCGCACTATGCTGAACCGCCCCGCTGATCCCCACCGCAATATAAAGCGCCGGCCGGACGGTCGTCCCCGTCTGACCCACTTGATAATCGGATTCTATAAAGCCCAGGTCCACCGCCGCACGACTGGCACCCGGGGCACCGCCCAGAACATTGGCCAGCTTCCAGACCTGCTTGAAGTTCTCTTTACTCCCCACACCGGCCCCGCCGGCAACTATAACTCGCGACGCTTTAAGGTTCACCTTCTTCGCTTCAAAATGACGCGACAGAATCTCCAGCGGTAAATCTTCCGGTGTGATCTTTATCGACTCGGAAACCACTTCAGCCCGAATCGTACCGTTACGTTCAGGCAGCGGCATCACCCCTTCTCGTACGGTCGCCATTTGAGGCCAGCGGTCGTAATTGACGATCGTCGCGATAATATTCCCGCCAAACGCCGGACGGATCTGCTGGAGCAAATTCTTGTGCACCACCTTGCTGCGAGACTCGGTAAAGTCGTCGATCTGCAAATCGGTACAATCCGCCGTCAAGCCCGCTTTCATCGCCGAGGCCACCCGGGGCGCCAGGTCACGCCCAACAGCCGTCGCGCCATACAACACGATTTGAGGTTTGTGCTTCTCGATCAGCTCGCAAAGCACTCGCGTGTAACTGCTCGTCTGAAAAACACCCAAAAGGGGGTCTTCCACCAGGTACACCTTATCCGCGCCGTACGCCGAAAGCTCCTCCACCAGGGGACTGGCATTATCGCCAACCAGGACAGCCCCGAGTTTCACCGATAGTTTATCAGCCAACTCTCGCCCTCGGCTCAACAGCTCCAACGGCACTTCGCTAAGCTGTCCATCCTGTTGTTCGGCAAACACCCATACTTCACCATTTCTATTAACTTCTATCATAACTTGCTATTCCCATTATTTCAGTTAGCATCTAATTATCTATTTCTTATATCGTCTTGACGGCCACGTTCTAAGGCGTTTTTCGTTATTGATATCTCCCTTTGACAGGCTTCAAAAAAAACGCGACGTCGACGCCATTCTTACAGAATTCACGCTTATCCAATCGTATGGTCCACGATCAATTCATGGACCATATCACGAAGGCCTTCATCGGTCGGGGCGATTTCTTTATAACCTGAAGCACTCAAAACCACACTCTGGATCCGGTTAACCTTGGTCGGACTCCCGTTCCGACCGCACCATTGCATGTCGGCATCCAGGTAATCCAGGTCCCACTGGTCGATCAAAAGATTCTTATCCTTGAGCGACTGGACCGCCGCCTCGGTGGCACCCTCTTTGGCCAGTTCACTTTGGCTACGAGCCTTTTTATATTTTAATAATCGTTTAACACCACATGGTCGGGGTTCATTGGCAGTATCCATCACCGTCAGCAAAACCGGCAAGGTCGCCCGAACCTTTTCCCAACCGGCTCCCACGTTACGCTTAACCGTGATCGTGCGATCACAAAGCGATAACAACTCTTCAACGTAGGTGATCTGAGGAATGCCTAGTTTCTCTGCTGCCTGTGGGCCTACCTGGGCGGTGTCCCCGTCTATCGCCTGACGACCACAAAGAATAATATCAACATCCGACAGTTTCTTGATCGCACAGTTCAATATATAACTGGTCGCCAGGGTGTCACTCGCCGCCGCACGACGATCCGTGATCAATATCGCGCGGTCGGCCCCGCGATAGAGCCCCTCGCGCAACACGTCACACGCACTGGGCAAACCCATGGTCATGATCGTAACGGTCCCACCATGCGCCTGCTTGATTTGCAACGCCAGTTCCAGGGCATTCAGGTCTTCGGGATTGAAGATCGCCGGCAGGGCACTCCGGTTCACCGTCCCATCATCATTCATCGCTTTACCAGTCACCGCGGCCGTGTCCGGTACCTGTTTCGCTAATACTACACAATTATATGGCATTGATAAATTTACTCCCAGAGATTCTATCGACTAAGGTCGATGCCTCTTTCTAATATGGATTCCCGCGTCAAAAGCCAGCCAGCCATCAACATACGGAAAATAGGCTCCAAAAATACGTATGACGCGGTCGCTAATAACAGTTTCCACGTCGTAAATGGTTTTAAAAATTTCTAAATCGCCCTTTAAGATGCGAAAAACGGGCGCCAAAAAAATGACGTCGGCGATAGTGCCGGGCACCAGGCAATAACTCTTACGCCTCGTACCACGTCACCTCGGGTTAATGAGGGCCAGTTAATACTGGTAATTTAGCGACATACTCTATACAATCCAGACCTCCCTGTCAATCCCCACAATCGATTCTGATAAAATCAAAGGCTATATTTAAGCGTTCAATAAAAAAATAAACTTGTAAGTACTTTAAGTATAAGTAGTTAAAGAATATATGCGGCGGGCCAATTAAAACGCCCCTGTCCACAGTAAAATGGCGTCTTTAAAATTGTCCTTAAGAGGGCGGGGAGCCATTTTATGAATTCGGCCCCCCCTGACGCTATATGCGGCTATTGACACACCCGCTCGCACTGCGACCATACGGTCTTACGGCAGGGCCGCCAGAAATTTATCATTCGACGAATGCTGTTTTAACGCCTTGAGCATCATATCCACATCTTTCCCAAACGGCAGATTGTACAAATGACGACGCAAACGGATAATCTTAGCCAGCTTTTGCTTGCCGATCAGTAATTCCTCTTTTCGCGTGCCCGATTCGCTAATATTAATCGCCGGATACACACGCTGGTTGGCAACTTTCTGGTCCAGTACCAACTCCATATTTCCCGTCCCCTTAAATTCATTAAAAATAATGTCATCCATCCGACTGCCCGTTTCGATCAGGGCGGTCGCGATAATCGTTAATGATCCGCCCCCTTCAATATTCCGGGCACTGCCAAAGATCTGCTTGGGCAACTGCAATGCCCGAACGTCCAGCCCACCGCTCATGGTCCGACCACTCGAAGCGCCCCAACTGTTGAACGCGCGACCCAGTCGCGTGATCGAATCCAGAAGGACCACCACATCGTTACCATATTCTACCATCCGCTTGGCCTTTTCCATCGCCACTCGGGCCACACGCACATGATTATCGATCGTTTTGTCATTGGAAGAGGCGTAAACCTCGCCACTGACGCTTCGACAGATGTCGGTCACTTCTTCAGGACGCTCATCGACCAATATGATCATCAGCTTGGCTTTCGGATAGTTCGTCGTGATACTATTGGCGATCTGCTGCAATAATACCGTCTTACCCGTACGCGGCGGTGCCACGATCAGACCACGCTGACCCTTGCCGATCGGCGTCAAAAGGTCGATCACTCGCATCCCCAGCGGCTCCGGACCCGTCTCCAGATGCAATACCTCATTCGGGTCGATAACCGTGAAATTCTCGAATTTGTCAATTTCATTGTACTCATACGGATTCAAACCATAAATGCTGACCAACTCCGTAACGTAATTCTTACGCCCCTTCTTCCGGACCGCCTTGGCCTCTATTTCCAGACCTTCACGTAAGCGATACCGCTGAAGCATATCGCGACAGATGAACGGGTCATCTGGCATGATCTTCAAAAACGGCGGCCCGCATCGTAAATAACCATGGGTTCCCTTGTACTCAAGTACACCTTTTACTAATTTTTCTCTAGCCATTAATTTTATTACTTCTCTTCGTTGATATGCCCAATAAGGCATATATTCATAAATATTCCGCGAAACAGTCGTCTTGGACGCTCGCACTATAATACCGCGTCAGGCCTACAAGCCTTCGCAGGGGAATAACA
Source organism: Phycisphaerae bacterium (assembly GCA_021736565.1). Taxonomy (GTDB): domain Bacteria; phylum Planctomycetota; class Phycisphaerae; order Sedimentisphaerales; family SM23-30; genus JAIPFO01. The sequence continues at coordinate 7,504 of JAIPFO010000067.1, forward strand.
CATGCTGTAACCAAACCCCGAAATGATGACTATATCATTAGTCAACACCCACAAAAAAACGTCAAGGAAAACTTCCGCGTCAAAAGCAGATTTGTGCTTTTCAAATCAGCCTTTAAGATGCTGAAAATAGATTTCAAAATTCTTATAACGTTCTCATCAATGAAAAATTCCACGTCAAAAGCCGGTCGGCAATAGGCAACTTAGCCCTTAAAATGCCGAGAATGGACTGCAATGTTCTTATGACGCGGACGTCCTGTAAGGGGCAATGTCAGTGGTCTAACTTTCTTCTGGATGCTGACGTTCAGACTAATCATTCTTCTTACTTTTCCGGGATTTCCTGGTCCCCCCAGCGTCTCCAGAAAGGATTCAACTAGGACATAATAGCAGATTAATCGGGCCCTGGGGAGAAAAAAATATTTTTTTTCTCATTTTTTTAAATAATGAACGGTATTAATGTCACTAAGTACCTGATAATAAATAGGTTACGCTCCTCTTGCCCCTGGGGCTTTCTTTTCGTTTTGATATGGTAAAATTAAAAATAACGGGTATAATGTCCCCTGTGTCTATCAGTCAATTTGCCAGTTTAGAGCCAAAAGGTGTGATCTGGAAAAGGGACGCCCAAAGAATTGAGGACCCTGACGCCAATTTCGAGGGGCACCTCAAATGTCGTGTTGACAACTAAAAAACGTCGATTTAAAGTCCGGAGCATGAACCCAAATTACTTGGAACCCCCTCGACAATGAGAAAAACTATCACCACATTACGAATAATGACAGTCCTCGGGCTACTCACGCTTCTCACCATCGCCACACCCGGCAACGCCCAAAACCCCATTCCCCTCCCGGATCAGGCCGTGGTCATCAATATTCCACCCAATTTCAGCAGTGACGCACTGCAGGCAGCAAATCGCCAGATCGACCGGGCCGTCAAACAGGGTGTCAAAACCCTGGTTTTCCGATTTTCAGGCGCAAACCGCTCATTTGACAGCATGTGGAAGCTGGCCCGCCGAATTGACCAGTTGCACAACGATAATCAAATCCGTACACTGGCGTTTATCCCCGATGAAGCCAGGGGCATGAACCTGCTGGCCGTCATGGCCTGCAAGGAAATTTACGCCGATGAGTTTGCCCTGATCGGCCAGGTCCTCCCCGCGGTTTCCATTCGAGATCAGGACAAAGGCCAACCCCCCATCGACCCGCAGAGTGTCATTAAAAAAATGGAGATCTTTGCCAAAGCTGGCGGCCACGACCCGCTTCTGGCACGCGCCATGACCGAAAAACGCATGATCTTGTACAAAGTCACCCAATCCGGCCAATCGAAACTCGTCGATCAACCCGGCTTCGAAAAGCTCACCGCCGCCGGGTGGAAAATGGCCGGCACCGGCCCACTGGCCGCCGCCGACCAAATGCTCCTGCTCGATGGCCGAACAGCCATGGAACTTGGCCTGGTCAACCAACTCGCCGCCAGCGAAGAGGTCCTCAAAAAACTGCTCAATCTCTCCACAACCCCGGTCAAACTCACCGATGAGTCATCGACAGGCGTTGATATGGCCGAAGTCCCTGTGGATGCAAATTCAATCATAATCGCTCAAGACGCCACAACGCCAGAGACCAGGACCCCCAAGGCCGTTTTTATTACCTGCTCGGAGATGATCGACGAAGGACTCCTCGAATCCATCAAACGCCGTACCGAAGAGGCACTCTCCGGCGGGGCAACCTATATCATCTACGAAATGGATACCTACGGCGGCCGGGTCGATAGCGCCCTGTCGATCCATAAATACATCCTGCACGAGGTCAATAAAAAAGCCCATACCGTCGCCTACGTCCGCACCGATGCCATCTCCGCAGGGGCCCTCATCAGTGTCGCCTGTGAAGATATCATCATGAAGGAAAATACAAAGATCGGCGACTGTGCCCCCATCCAGATGGGTGGCACCATCGAAGGCGTTGAACGCGAGAAGATCGAAACCGTCTTACGCAGCTATTTCGGCGATGCCGCCAAGAGCAACAATTACCCTGTCGCCATCGTCAAGGCAATGGTCACGGTGAAAATCGAGGTCTGGCAGGTCAAAAACCTCCAAACCGGAAAGAATGAATATTTCCAGGGAGACCAACTCGCCAATCTGGACTCGTATGTGTATGACCTGCTGGGAAAAAAACGAATAGATACCGACGAAACCCTGGTCACCCTGGACCATGAAGAAGCAACAAAATACGGCCTCTCCCGTACCGTGGTCAAAGGACTCGATAAAGATGCACGCGAAGCTGTCCTGACCTTCCTCGAAAAACGCGATGACGTTGCCTTCCCCAGGCCCGCCGACTACATCACCACCAACTGGTCCGAAGAAATGGTCCGCTGGATCACCGGCCCCACGATCAGTGGCATCTTACTCATGATCGCGATGCTGGGCATCTACGCCGAACTCAACAGCCCCGGTATCGGACTCCCCGGCGCCGTCGCCGTGGTCGCCCTGGTGATCCTCTTTGGCTGTAAGTTCACCATCGGTATGGCCAACTGGTGGGAAATCGCCATGTTCGTATTGGGCATAAGCCTACTCATCGCCGAAATATTCGTCATACCCGGCTTCGGCGTCGCCGGCATCGCCGGGATCCTGCTGGTATTGATCTCACTGATCGCCATGATGGTCGCCAACAAGCCAGGCGAAAACCCGCTGCCCGTGACCGAGTATGACTGGAACCAATTTACCAACCAGCTGCTGGCCATGATCATTGGCATCGGCGGCTTTATCATCGGGGCTATTCTTATCAGCAGATATCTGCCCAGTATCCCCATGGCCAATAAGTTAATTCTCCAACCCATGGCCGAATCCGTCACCGACCGCACCGGCTTCGCGCCAGCCCCCTCCGCCGAGATCACCGTACAGGTCGGCCAGGAAGGTATCGCCTTAAGCAGCCTGCGACCCTCCGGCAGTGCAAAATTTGACGCAAAACGCTTCAATGTCGTCACACGCGGCAGCTTGATCGAAGCCAACCAAAAAATAAAGATTGTAGCCATCGACGGAAACAGTATAGTAGTGGCGAAAGCATAAATAGACGTTTATAATTGTTGACTTTCACACTTTTTTATACGTTAATTCACTGCATCAACAACAAATGAATGATTCAAAAATAAAAAGTACCAAAGCGTACTAATACAAAGAGTAAATAAAACCATGACATTACCCATCATATTACTCATCGCCGGGATTTGCGTGATCATCCTGGAAATATTCCTCCCCTCCGGCGGCATTCTGGGCGTTATCGCCGGCATCTCTATTATCAGTGCCATTGGCCTGGCTTTTATGGAAGATCCCACCTCGGGGGTTATCTTCCTGGCACTCGCCATGGTCTTGGTCCCCATCCTCGTGGTCATCGGATTTAAAGTCTTTCCCAATACCCCCATCGGCAGGCGGGTCATCCTGGCCCCCGCTGCAGAAACCAGCAAAGACCGCGGGGCCGCCGGGGTCAATGACGATGACTATACCCGGCTCATCGGAAAAACCGGCAAAACGATCACCCCCCTGCGACCCTCCGGCATCGCCGAGATCGACGACGAACGCCTGAGCGTTATCTCCGAAGGCGTCATGGTCGACCGGGGTGTCGATATTATCGTCATCAGCATCCAGGGCAACAGCATCGTAGTCGAACAACAAGCCTGAGATAGAGGTGTTGCCCCCTAAGTAGCTCAAGCATTTTGCTTGTGATCAATAACTCGGCGCCAAGCGACTCAAAAACGGCCTGAAAGGCCAGCATAACTAAACCCCACTCAAACGATTATTTCCTGACCACGGAGGGGTCAAATAACAATAACCGCGGGTGAGCGCAGCGAAACCCGTGGCATGCAGTACAAAAACATCTCCCCTCCCACCTCACCGCGGGCGTCAGCCCGCTGTGAGGTGGAAGGGGAAACAGTGAACGCTAAAGAATATATCCAACGAAAACAGATACAAAATATAAATACTGACACTTTTTTTCAAGAAGAAGAAATATGAACATATTGTTGATATTGGCTGCAAGAAGCATGAGTACAGAACTAATTGTATTCCTGGTTGTTCTGGGATTCATTATTCTGACCTCTCTTTTTCTCTTACGTGGTATCATTAAAATTTATATACAGGCTTACGTCAGTGGTTCCCCGGTCACCTTTATGGAACTGATCGGAATGTCCTTGCGTAAGACTCCGCCGCATATGATTGTTAGTGCCAAAATCATATTAGTTCAGGCGGGTATCATTAATATAACGACTTGCGATTTGGAAAGTGTTTACCTGGCCCGTCAGGACTCCAACGATGTAATGGTCTGTGTCAATGCCCTGATCATCGCTCATAAGGACGGTCTTAATTTCAATTTTACTGAAATCCAGGCGCATCATTTCGCTGGCGGCCACGTTATCGAACTGGTCCAGGCCATGAATACCGCTCAACAGGCGAAAATGCCTCTAACGTTGGACGAAGCCCGTGCCAATGACCTGGCAGGGCGTGATATTCTGGACGCCGTCCATACAACGATAACACCCTAAATTATAGCGTTCCTCTACAACTAAACATACTAACACTTTTTTTACGGAGAATTAAAATGAACACATTATTAACGATGTTGGCAGCAAGGCCCGGAGATGAGCCAATGGATACGGGATGGCTGGTCGTCCTGGTCATCATAGGGATCGTTTTCCTGACCTTTATCTTTCTCATTGGCAGTTTCTTAAAAATCTATATCCAGGCCCTCTCCAGTCGGGCCCGGGTCACCTTCCTGGAACTCATCGGCATGTCCCTGCGTAAGGTTCAGCCGCGAATGATCGTCGGGGCCCGGATCTCGGCGGTGCAGGCGGGCATAGAAGAATTATCCACCCGCGACCTGGAAAGTGTCTACCTCGTCCGCCGCGACCCCAGCGATGTCATGGTCTGTGTCAATGGCCTGATCATCGCTCATAAAGCCGGCCTCAGCCTCAACTTCGCTGAACTCCAGGCCCATCATTTCGCCGGCGGCCACGTCATCGAACTGGTCCAGGCCATGATCGCCGCACACCGCGCTAAAATCCCGCTAACCCTCGATGTCGCCCGTGCGATTGACCTGGCGGGTCGTGATATTCTCGACGCCGTTCATACCACCGTGACACCCAAAATTATCGACTGCCCCGCTACCGGCGGCATGCTCGACGCCGTGGCCAAAGACGGTATCCGCTTACTGGTTAAGGCCCGGGTCACCGTCCGGTCCAATATCGACCAGCTCGTTCGCGGGGCCACCGAAGAAACCATTATCGCCCGTGTCGGCCAGGGCAT
>JAIPFO010000068.1 GCA_021736565.1 Phycisphaerae bacterium
GCCGTGATGTGACGCTGGGTGAGAATTGCCATCTTTGGCCGAATGTCGTCATTCAATGGGGCTGCAAGCTGGGCAAGGGTGTGATTTTGCATTCCGGTGTTGTGATCGGAACTGACGGCTACGGCTATAGCCTGATTGAAGGGAAACATTGCAAGATCCCTCATATCGGGATCGTTGTGATTGACGATGATGTGGAGATCGGGGCCTGCAGTTGTATTGACCGGGCCAAGTTTGATAGAACGGTTGTGGGTCGGGGCACCAAAATTGATAATATGGTCCAGGTGGGCCATAATACCATCATTGGCGAAAATTGCCTGCTGGTCGCCCAGGTCGGGATCTCCGGCAGTGTTGAACTGGGCAACTATGTCGTACTGGCAGGGCGGTCCGGGGCTGCCGATCATGTGAAGATCGGCGATGGGGCTGTATTAACGGCTCAAGCGGTGGCAACCAAGGATGTGCCGCCGGGCAGTAAAATGATCGACATTCCGGCCCGGGATATTCGTGAGTTTGTCCGTGAAATAAAAATGATGAAGAAACTTCCAAAGATTATCAAGAAAGTGGAATCGTTATAGTGACCATCAGTGCAGAGACCCGTGTTATGAAAAATTAGGCGGGTTGGCCCTGGTGTATTAAGTGATGGCTTGACCAGTAAATAGTGATTTTAACGTATCCCCCATGAAGACTCAATTTCAAAAAACAATAAAAAAGCCTGTAAACATGCGTGGCCGTGGTTTATTTACCGGCCATGATGTGAACATTATCATGAAGCCCGCCGAGTGCGATACGGGAATCGTTTTTATTCGGATCGATCAGGATGAGCCCGTTCGCATCCCTGCGAAGATCACCTCGTTATCAGAAAAGAACCGTCGCACGGCGTTGGCGAATGGTTCGGTGACGATCGAAACGGTGGAGCATTGTCTGTCCGCCTTAAATGGGCTGGGTATCGATAATATGATTATCGAAATAGACGGGCCGGAATTACCCAATATTGATGGCAGTTGTGAACCGTTTTCCCGTGCGATCCTCGGGGCGGGGATCGTTGAGCAGACCCAGGGCAAGAAACCCTTTGTGATTTCTGAACCTTATATGGTTCGCCATAATGATGCTTTGCTGTATGCGTTGCCCGATAGTGGTGATGTATTGAATATTATTTACGACCTGGATTACAATGATAAGATTGTCGGTCGCCAGCTTTACCAGTTTTGTGTAACGCCCGAAGAGTATGTCAAAGAAATCACCCCGGCCCGTACGTTTGTGCTGGAGCATGAGGCCAAATATTTTCAATCGCAGGGGATCGGTACACACCTGACCAGTAAAGAATTACTGGTTCTCTCAGAATCGGGTCCGATTGATAATGAATTTCGATTTGAAAATGAATGTGTCCGGCATAAAGTGGCCGATTTGCTGGGGGATATCATGCTTCTGGGACGTCCGATACATGGGCGGATCGTCGCCTATCGCTCGGGTCACAGCTGTAATCAGAAGCTGGTCTCCAAGTTGCTTAAGGTCGCCGAGAATCAGCGTTCGCCGAAAGATGATACGAATGCGGTATTGGATATTCGTAAGATACAGAAGATATTGCCGCATCGTTACCCCTTTTTACTGGTGGACCGTGTCATCGAAATTGACGGGGATAAGCGTGCTGTCGGGATCAAGAATGTTACGATGAATGAGCAGTTTTTCCAGGGGCATTTTCCCGGGACGCCGATCATGCCCGGCGTTTTGATCGTGGAGGCGATGGCCCAGATGTCGGGGCTCCTCTTTGCGCAGCGATTGGAACATACCGGGCAGTTGGCGGTGCTGCTGAGCATGGACAAGGTGAAGATGCGTCGGGCCGTGGTGCCGGGTGACCAGCTTATTTTGGAGGTGGAAGCGGTTCGGATCAAGAACCGTACCGGGGACTGTCGCTGCAAGGCGTTGGTGGGCAACCAGATTGCCGCTGAAGCCCAGATTCGTTTTATTCTGGTGGATGCCGACCCGGTGTGATGGAATAATATTACTTTTCATTATTGATTGCCGCCCAGGTTCAAGTGGATCTGCATGAAGCAACCCCGCCTTTTAAGCGACGGGAAACGGGCATCAAAAATACATATGACCTTTGCGTCTTGAATACGATTTTCCAGGTCAAGCGATATCAGTTACCTGGCTATATTTTTATGACTCTTGCGTCAACGTTGATTTTACATTTCAGATCAATCTTTGATATGTCCAAAATGAGCTGAAAAAATACTTATGACGCGAGTGTCCTTTTTGGAGAATTATGTCTAAAATATCTGAACTTGCTTTTGTTCATTCTTCCGCTCAAATCGGTAACGATGTGACGATAGGCCCCTTTTGTTTTATTGGTCCCCATGTGGTGATTGGGGAGGGTTGCGAGCTGATGAATCATGTTACTGTTGATGGTCATACGACCATTGGCAAGAAGAATATATTTTTTCAGAACACGGTCATTGGTGTAGCGCCACAGGATTTGAAGTACCAGGGCGCACCCACCCGGGTGATCATTGGCGATAATAATGTTTTTCGAGAAAACTGTTCGGTGCATCGTGGGACTGAAATAGACCGTCAGGAGACGGTTATAGGGAATAACAACCTGTTTATGGTCGCGGTTCATATCGCGCATGATTGTATTATCCATAACAGGACGATCTTGAGTAATCAAACCCAACTCGCCGGCCATGTGATCATTGAAGATGGGGTGGTCTGCTCGGCGATGGTGGGGATCCATCATTTTGTGACCGTGGGCAAGAACAGCTATGTCGGCGGCCTCACTCCCGTTCGTCGTGATGTCCCGCCTTTTATGAAATTTGATGGTGACCCAAATAAGGTGCGATGTGTAAATGAAATGGGCGTTCGGCGCTATGGATTTTCCGATGAGGACGTTGATGCGATCAAAAAGGCGCATCGGTTGATCTTTCGGAGTACCACAAAGAGCATCGAATTGACGGTTAAGGAAATGCTGACCCAGAAGAACCTAAACGAGCATGTGCGATACTTGTGTGAGTTTATTGCTGGGAGTTGCCAGAGTCGTTATGGCCGTGCGTGTGAGGTGAGGCGTAAGGATGGCGAATTCCAAAAGCAGGGGCGTAAGCCGTTTGAAGTGAGAGAAGATTAAGGCGAAGCAGGGGTGGGGGCGTGACGGATAAACGTATGAATAATCACAACAATGTAAGGGGTATGATATGAGCAAAGTACGAGTCGCAGTGATTGGTGGCGGTAAAATGGGGGCGCTCCACAGCCGTATTTACAGCCAGATGGACCAGGTCGACCTGGTGGGAATCGTGGATTCTGACCTTTCAAAGGCCCAGAAGCTGACCGCGCAGTATGGCGGCACGGCTTACAGTGATCCGGGGGCGATTATTAATAAAGTGGATGCGGTCACCTTATCGGTACCGACCGAGTTTCATGCGGAAGTTGCTGAGCCGTTTTTGACGAAGGGCATCGCCATACTGGTCGAGAAGCCCCTGGCTGATACGCTGGAAAACGCCCGTACGATGCTGCAGTTGGCCAGTGAGAATAAGGGGATACTGCAAGTGGGGTATTCGGAACGATTTAACCCGATCGGCCAGGCGATGAGTCGATTGAACATCACACCGCGATTTATTGAGTCGAATCGAATATCGCCGTTTACCTTTCGATCAACCGATGTGGGGGTCGTCCTTGACCTGATGATCCATGATATTGATATTATCTTATCGCTGGTCAAAAGTCCGATCATTAACTTACATGCCGTCGGTGTGAATGTCGTTGGTGAGCATGAAGATATTGCCAATGTGCGACTTTGCTTTGAAAATGGCTGTGTGGCCAACATGACCGCATCACGAATCGCGTTGAAGACCGAACGCAAGATACGCATTTTCAGCGAGGATGCTTACCTGAACCTGGACTATCTTAAAAAAGAGGGGACCTCTATCAGTAAAGCGGCCAATATTGATATGCTCAAGACAGTTCGCCAGATGTTCGATGGGGACGGTCAGCTCAATATTTCCAACGCGAGCTGGGCTGACCAGGTAAAAGTTGAGACGCTTGATATTGATGATAAGGAACCGCTTCGCCTGGAGCAGGAAGCGTTTATCCAGGCGGTGATGGATGGCTCTCGCCCGGAAGTCTCTGGCGAAGACGCGGTAGCGGCCATGGAACTGGCCGAACGGATCGTCGCCAATATAGCAGAGCATCGCTGGGAGAATACCGATTCCAAGACGTTTAGTGCTCAGCAATTAAAATAGAACAAAGTTATGGTGTTGCCTTTGGCGAGCGTTTTATTATTAAAGGGACAGAACCATGTCAAAATTAAATGTAAATATCGATCATGTTGCCACGATCCGACAGGCTCGGATGACCGATGAGCCTGACCCGGTTTGGGCGGCGGCGGAGTGTGTATTGGGGGGCGCCCACGGGATCACCATGCATTTGCGTGAAGATCGTCGGCATGTGCAGGAGCGGGATGTGGATATCGTTCGACAGACCGCTGCGGTTAAATTCAACCTGGAAATGGCGATGACCGAGCCGATGGTTCGCTATGCCCGTAAGCTTAAGCCCGACCAGGTGACCCTGGTGCCTGAACGCCGTGAGGAGTTGACCACCGAGGGGGGGCTGGAGTGCGTAAAAAACTTAAAAATACTCAGTTCGGTAACCCGTCGGCTGGTGAAGGCGGGTATCGATGTTTCAGCCTTTATCGTACCGGATATTGAACAGGTCAAGGCGTGTGCCAGGGCGGGTTGTCAGGCGATCGAGCTGCATACCGGCCCCTATGCCAATGCCAAAACCGAACGGCAGGCAGAGCGCCGGGTGGTGGAATTGATGAAAGCTCGTGATGTGGCCTGGGATATGGGGATGATCGTTCATGCCGGCCACGGTCTTAATTATCGCAATATCCGTCCGATAGCGGCCATCGAAGGGTTGGAAGATTTCAATATCGGCCATGGAATCATCGCGCGGTCTGTTTTTACAGGTATTCGCCAGGCGAGCCGTGAGATGTTGGATTTGATTGACAAATATACTCATTTGGGATAGAATGCGGTTTTCCGGGTTGTTTTCCTGGATTTTTTTAATGCTTTGAGCTTTATGGAGAGATAACTATGTTTACCGGCAGCCTTGTAGCGTTAGTGACACCGTTTGCGGATGGCGAAGTGGATTTTGAGACCTTACGCGAACTGGTGAACTTTCAGATAAACAGTGGGACCGATGGGCTAGTCCCCGTGGGTACGACCGGGGAATCACCGACCCTTACGCCCGAGGAGCATAAGGAAGTCATTCGAACGGTGGTGGAAGAGACCCGTCACCGCGTCCCGGTAATCGCCGGGGCGGGTGCCAATAGTACTGCTGAGGCCATTGAACTGGCCAGTTATGCCAAAGCGGTTGGCGCGGATGCGACGTTGCAGGTGACACCATACTATAACAAGCCCACCCAGGAAGGTCTCTATCAGCATTTTGCCGCGATTGCCAACGAGGTTGATCTGCCAGTAGTCCTCTATAATATCCCTGGGCGGTGTGTGGTGAATATTGATCCGGCCACGATCATTCGTCTGGCCGCGTTGGAAAATATTGTCGCGGTTAAGGAGGCAACGGGGAAACTCGACCAGGCCTCTGAGATCGCGATTAGCACCAACCTGACCCTCCTTTCAGGTGATGACAGTCTGACGTTGCCGATCGCGTCGGTGGGGGGCAAGGGCGTGATTTCTGTGGTCGCCAATATTGTCCCCAATGATGTCAAGGCGATGACCGATGCGATCCTGGAGGGCGATTTTGCCACCGCTCGCAAATGGCATAATAAGTTATTTAGCCTCTCCAATGCGATGCTGAACCTGGCGACCAACCCGATCCCAATCAAAGCCGCCATGGCCGAACTGAAGTTGTGCTCTGAGGAGCTTCGGTTGCCGATGGTTCCCCTGGAAGATGGGGCCAGAGAAAAACTCCGTACCGCCCTGGCTGATTATGGGTTGCTGTAGCGTTTTATTTTATGTGGTCGATTCGAGTATCTGATGCAGCTTTTAGTTGTGGTAACAGGAGGAGTCTTTTATGAAAAACTATCTTATTTTATCGTTGAGCCTTGCGGTGGGGCTACTTTTCCCCGTAATATCCGAACAACAGTTATATGGTAATGAGGCACAGCTTACGGCGGTCCAGTCCGATTGGCTCATGCAGGATAGCGACGATAACCTCGAAGACCATAACAAATATGACCTCAGCAGTGAACAGCTTAAAGAGATGATCGAGGGGGTTCTTTCAGAGGTGGGAGTCAAGGGCGGCCCCCTTGCCGAACAAGTCAACACGGCTTCGGACAAATCACGCCTGTTAGACCTGTATTTTCAAGCGTGCCAGATTCGTCGGGTGGGACGGTTGGAGAAATTACGAGCGAAATACCCAAAGATCGTTTTTACAAAGCACCATGACCTGGGCGGTTCGCATTATGCCTACACGGAAGCTCAATCCGACGCCCAGCATGAGATGAATTTTAAACCGGATTCGATGCTGTGCCTGCTGGAACTTGATGAGCAATGTCGGCCGGTGATCACTGAACTGATCGATTCGCCCAAGGGGGTGATCCGTGACCCGGATGTGTCGTATGACGGTAAGCGGATATTGTTTGCCTGGAAAAAATCGCAGAAAGAAGATGATTATCATCTTTATGAATATGACCTGTCATCCCAGGGGATCCGGCAGCTGACCCGTGGGGTGGGTTTTGCGGATTATGAAGGGGTGTATCTTCCCAATGGCGACATACTCTTTAATTCTTCCCGCTGTGTTCAAACGGTCGATTGCTGGTGGACCGAGGTGAGTAACCTTTACACGTGCGATAAGGATGGCCGTTATCTTCGCCGTTTAAGCTTTGACCAGGTGCATACAAATTATCCGACGGTCACTTCCGATGGCCGGGTGATTTATACTCGCTGGGATTACAATGACCGGGGTCAGATCTATCCACAACCCCTGTTCCAGATGAATCCCGACGGGACCGGCCAGACGGAATGTTACGGCAATAACTCGTGGTTCCCCACAACGATCATGCATGCCCGGGATATTCCAGGCACTGGAAAGCTTATCGCAATTCTCTCCGGGCACCATTCGGATCAGAAAGGCAAACTGGCGATCATCGAGCCGTCCAATGGACGGCAGGAAAATCAAGGTGTACAACTGATTGCCCCGGTTCGTGAAACGAGAGCCGACCACATCGACGCTTACGGGCAGGAAGGGTTTCAGTATCAGTATCCTTATCCGGTCACAGAGTCGGAATTTATTGTGACGGTATCACCGAATAAAAAGAACAGGGGGCGTCAAGCGTCTCGATTTTCACTCTATTGGTTAGCGGATGATGGCCGGCGTGAACTGCTGGCGTTTGATTCGTCATTATCGTGCAATCAGCCGGTGCCGCTTAGTGCTCGGCCCAGGCCGCAGCAGCGGGCGTCCATGGTGGATTACGCACAGAAGACCGGCACCTATTATATGGATGATATTTATGTTGGGCCGGGGTTGGAAGGGGTGCCGCGTGGCTCGATCAAGTCGTTGCGGGTGATCGCACTGGATTTCCGGGCGGCGGGGGTTGGTTCAAATGGGAATCGAGGGGCCGCAGGCGGCGCCCTGGTCAGTACGCCGATATCGATCAATAACGGCAGTTGGGATGTGAAGATCGTTTTGGGAGATGCCCACGTTTATGAAGATGGGTCTGCCTGCTTTACGGTCCCAGCCCAGACGCCGGTCTATTTCCAGGCCATCGACAGCAACGGCCATGTCGCCCAGACGATGCGAAGCTGGTCCACTTTACAGCCGGGGGAAAAATTTTCATGCGTGGGTTGTCATGAATCGAAAAATGACGCCCCGATCCGGAGCCAGTCGCGTACCATGGCGATGAAAGCGGGTGCCCAATTGATCAAACCGTTCTATGGCCCGCCACGCGGGTTTAGCTACGTTAAGGAGATTCAACCCATTTGGGATAAGCATTGTATTCAATGCCATACTGGCGGTAAGCAACCGGCAACAGGCCTTCCGGAAGGTAAAAAGCCGCCCTTTAGCCTGTTGGCCAATGAAAATCTGGACAACAGGGCCAAACGTAAGTGGTCGGATTCCTACCTGGCCCTGACCCAGAAAGGCAAGTCGAATAAGGTTGTCAACTGGCATGATATTCAATCGGCACCGCCCATGCTCAAGCCCTACACCGCCGGTGCCGCTAAAAGCAAGTTGATCACCATGCTGAAAGAAGGCCACGGTAAAAACAAACTCTCGCAAGAAGAATTTGACAAGATCGCCTGCTGGATCGATTTACTGGTGCCCTATTGCGGGGACTATACCGAGGCCAACGCCTGGAGCGAAAAAGAGAAGGCTAAATATACTCATTTTCTTGACAAACGCAAAAAGATGCAGGCCATTGAGCGGCAGAACATTTTGGAACTGACAAAGAAATGACCGCAGCGTCTTAATTATTGATGGCGCCTGGTTTCCGCACATTAAAGTAATATTTTAAAGTCAAAAAAAGTTTTTGACGTGGAGAATCTATTTAAATGGCCGGCGCTTCGGGGAAGTCCATTTCCGTTTCATTGACGTGGTTGAAAATGTTTGTGTAGTAGTTCAGTGAGAGGGTGGCCAGTATTTCAACGATCTGGCCGTCGCTGTAACCGGCGTCGCGAATCGCCTGGAGCTGCGGGTCGGAGACGTAGCCGGTGGTTTCGATGACCGCTTTGGTGAAATCGGCAATGGCCTTGTGTTTGGCGTCTGTCGGTTGACCTTTTCGGATGTTAATGGCCTCGCCGGCATCAATATTCGCCAGGGCCGCGATTTGGGTATGAGCGGCCAGGCAGTAGTGGCATTTGTTGATTTCGCCGGTGACCAGGGCGATCACTTCGCGTTCTGTCGCTGTCAGTTCTCCCTCGGCCAATGAGCCGCTGAGTGTCATATAGGCATTCAGGCCCGCGGCGCTGTTCCCCATCCCCTTGAATATATTGATCACCTTGCCTAGTTTTTTTGTGAGTGCATCGTAAAGTTCAGCTGTTTTTCCTTTGGCCTGATTGGGTTCAATGACTTTTAGTCTTGGCATAGTATCATCTCCTGTTCATTGTGTCTGATATAAAATATCTTGTAAAATTCAGGTTTATTCGGTAAAATTCACATATTACAAGTATAGTCAGTGATAGTGAAAAAGTCAACAAAACGCTTATAAAATCTGGAAGGATGCCCGAATGGAGCTTTTTAAAACTCATCCTACCCTTTTGAATGAGGGGACAGAGAATCAGAAACGTTCTGAGATTCTTGAATATTTTCAACTGACGTATGATGTCTATGAAAAACTGTTTGACGTTCTTGCTCACGATGAAGCCTTTACACTTCGGGCCGATCCGCTCAGGCACCCTCTGATCTTCTACTATGGTCATACGGCCACCTTTTTCATTAATAAACTGATTTTGGCAAAAATTATCGACCAGCGTATCGATCCGGAATTTGAGTCGATTTTCGCGGTGGGTGTCGATGAAATGAGTTGGGATGACCTGGATGAACGGCATTACCACTGGCCGGCGGTTGCTGAGGTAAAGGCTTATCGAGATCAGGTACGAGAGCGTGTCGAGACACTTATTGAGACGATGCCGCTGACGGTTCCGATCAGGTGGAATGATCCGTTTTGGGCGATTTTGATGGGGATAGAGCATGAGCGTATTCATCTGGAGACCTCCTCGGTATTGATTCGGCAGCTTCCGATAGAGCAGGTGCGAAAGGATAAGTTGTGGTCAATATGCCCATGGTCCGGGTTACCACCGAAAAATGAGCTTCTGGATGTCGCCGGCGGTGATATTGTCCTGGGGAAGGACCGAGAGCACCGGTTTTACGGCTGGGATAATGAATATGGGCGGCAAGAGTCGCACGTTGGCGATTTTAAGGCCTCTAAATACCTGGTTTCGAATGAAGAATATCTCGAGTTTGTTACCGCGGGGGGGTATCATCTCAAGGAATACTGGACCGAAGAAGGCTGGGCGTGGAAAACATATCGCCAGGTGACCTGCCCGATCTTCTGGATTCCTGATGACGGCCAATGGCGGTTTCGTACGATGGTTGAGGAGATTGACATGCCCTGGGATTGGCCGGTAGAGGTCAATTACCTGGAGAGTAAAGCCTTTTGTAACTGGAAAGCCGAACAGACAGGCCAGCCGATCCGTTTGCCGACCGAAGCGCAGTGGTATCGCCTTGGAGAGGTTGCAGGGGTGCCTGATAGCCCTCCATGGGAAAAGGGGCCGGGAAATATTAATCTGGCGCATTACGCGTCGAGCTGTCCGATCACTGAATTTTCATTTGGTGATTTTTATGATGTTCTCGGAAATGTGTGGCAGTGGACTGAAACGCCGATTAACGGATTTCCGGGGTTTGAGGTTCATCCCTGGTATGACGATTTTTCAACGCCGACCTTCGACGGGAAGCATAATCTGATCAAGGGCGGCTCGTGGATCTCTACCGGTAATGAGGCGACCCGGGAAAGTCGCTATGCGTTTCGTCGCCACTTCTTTCAGCATGCGGGGTTTCGTTATGTGGCCTCGGATGAACCGATCGTCATTGAGAGCGGCCACTATGAGGTGGATTCTCTTGTTTCGCAATATTGCGAATTTCATTACGGGCCGGAATATTTTGATGTCGCCAATTTTCAAAAAATTATTGCTCGGACGTGTGTTGACTTTATGGCGGGGCGGGGAAGCGGCCGTGCGATGGATCTGGGCTGTGGCGTTGGCAGGTCCACCTTGGAGTTGGCCCGTCATTTTGACCATGTGACCGGACTGGACGTCTCGGCACGTTTTATCAAAATTGCCGTAGCGCTTCAGGAGCAAGGGTATACGCGGTATCAGTTTCCAGAAGAAGGGGAGCTGGTGTCTTACCATGAGAAACATCTCAAAGATTTTGGGCTGGAGGCGTTCTCCAGTAAGGTGGCGTTTTTCCAGTCGGATGCCTGTAACCTTAAAGCGATTTATACCGGTTATGATCTGATCCTGGCGGCGAATCTGATCGATCGGGTTTATAGCCCACGAAAATTCCTCAGCACGATCCATGCCCGTCTTAATCCCCAGGGATTGTTGGTATTGGCCTCTCCCTATACGCTTTCGACCGAGTATATCGAACGGGACCAGTGGATTGGCGGTTATCGTAAAGATGGAGAGCCTTATACCGTATTGGAAGGGATCACCGATATTCTTAGCGAACACTTCAATCTCCTCTGCAAACCTTTTGACATTCCGTTTGTCATCCGCGAGAGCCGTCGGAAATATCAGCATAATTTGTCGCAGGTGACGGTGTGGGAGAAAAAAGGATGACCTTGTTTTTCGGGTGACTTATGACTTATTATTATATAGCTATTGGAGTGACTGCCGGATTTATTTTTATCCTGATGGGGTATCGGATATTTCGAGTCTTTCAACCCCCGACGGTGGGGTTAGACCGGATGGCTCGATTGACTGATCAGGCGGCAGAGGCGGTTTACAGGCGGGTGCAGCGGGAGTATGGCCAGGCGGGTGACGATCAGGAAGATACTAATAATTTACTGGCCCGTGCGGTATGCGATGAGCTGTTTGGTCGGGTGAAAGATTCGCAGCGTGATGAGGATTTCCGGCAGCGGTATCGTGCCCTGATCGATGAGAAATTGCGTGAGATAAAGGACGATGCGGACATATGCAAGGTCGTCTCCCAGGCGGCCCATATCATGGGAATGGTGAAATATGCGACCAGTGCCTCGGGGCGCCCGGATGACCAGTATCGTTCATTTGAATACAAATCCGTCTCTTTGTCCCGATTAAATGAACTGGGGATCGAGACCGCCCGATTCATGCCCAGGGGCAAGTCATTGTTTGAGCATTCCAAAGCGTTTAAGGCGATGGTCAGGACGTTTGACTCATGCCGGTGATGACGTCTGGAAGTTCGTCAATTCGGTTAATGGCGATCACATCGCTGGGTATGCGTTTATTTCTATTGACGATTCCACGTTTGAAAATCCCTTTGATCCCGAGTTGTTCCGGACCGCGAACGTCCTCGCGAAGACGGTCGCCCACCATGATCGCCTCGGGGCCATCTATCTCCATCGCGTCCAGCGCAAACTGATAAATCTGTGGGTTTGGCTTGCGGACTAAGGTTTCAGATGAATAGATCGTGGTTGAAAAATAGTCCAGGATTTTATGTTTCTCCAGATGCCCATCCAAGACCCCTGGCGGCAGAAACGTATTGGAGAGCACGGCAAGGCGCAATCCCATATCCCGCAAAGTGCCCAAGGTCTCGTGTAAATTATCTTCGATGACCGCCACGTCGCTCAATGGCTTATACCACAGGCCGGCCAGTTCTTCCAGTTGGCCATCGTTGAGGGTGATCCGGAGACCCCTGGCCTTACGGTCCAGT
>JAIPFO010000069.1 GCA_021736565.1 Phycisphaerae bacterium
CCCTGCCATTTTCAATCTCGTAACCTGCCGGTGTTTGCATCCAGGAGTTGGCCACCAGGATCCAGAAAGCCGAGATGGTTGCACCGATGGCGACCATCAGGCCGGAAAACCAGTGCACACCTTTGGAGACGCGGTTTCGTCCGAACAGGTATAATCCCAAAAAGCCGCTTTCCAGGAAAAACGCGAAAATCCCTTCGGCCGCCAGCGGGGCGCCAAAGATATCCCCAACGAACTTGGAATATTCGGCCCAGTTGGTTCCAAACTGAAATTCCATAACGATGCCGGTCGCGACCCCGACCACGAAGGTCAGGGCCAGAATCTTTGCAAAAAACTTAGCCAGCCTCACATAATCAGGGTTGTTCTTTCGCCAGCCGATCGTTTCGAGTATGACCAGCAGCCATGCCAGGCCAATGGAAATGGGAGGGAATAAAAAATGAAATCCGATCGTTACGGCAAATTGGATGCGGGAGAGTAGTAGCGTGTCCATTTCATCTCGCTTTCCTGGCGACTATTGACGCCGGTGTCATCAGTATTTTTGAACCCGTTTTCCGCATCTCGAGCTTCGATATTTTAGACAAAATACGCCTTATGACGCGGGAGTCGATGTTGATTTTATCGTCAATAATCGATAAAAAAGAACACTCTTATTTTGCAATTGTTATGTCAACGTTAAAAGTACTTTGATACCATAATTCTGGTGTCAAATCCACATTTTTACGTGTCAATAGTGACCTCTGACATGAAAGTCAATATAGACGCCCATATCATCCGTTTTGTAAATCATTGATGCTGGCTCTTAAAGGACATTATTTCTTATGATAATTGACTTTTGACGCCGGGATCCTTCTAAATAACCAAGATTTTTTTTTTACGCTCTACTACGTATTGACAAACCCCAAAAAAACGATATGATATGAACTCTTGTGGGTGATCCATATAGAATATATGGGCCGCCCTGACGTCAGCGTCAGCCTTATCTGGCTTTTTTTAGCCGATAGGGGCAGTAAAAGCAAGACATAACCGGCAAATGCTGGTTAATGACCCTAAAACATATGATGGTGGGAGTAGCTCAGTTGGCTAGAGCACTAGGTTGTGATCCTGGGGGTCGCGGGTTCAAGTCCCGTCTCTCACCCTTTCGATAAAGTCATGTAGCTCAAGGAGTTACATGGCTTTTTTTGTGCCTGATAGCGGTGGTGTTCTGACTGTAAAGCGATACCCGCGTTATCCGTATTTTTGCGGCCGGTTTCCAGCATCTTAAAGCCGCATTTTAGACACGAAAAACGAATTTTGACGCGAGAGTCAGGATTAGCAATTGGACCCGGTACGCGGTTATTCTATTTCACGCAAATCCCTTGACAGGTGATTAAAAAGAAATACAATATCTCATAGGACACGATCAATAGGTAAATATAAATCAGTCAGACAGGCAAATATATTTGCTCATACAGTCAATGCGATTGGCCGATTGACCTGATTTTTCATTGTGATTATCGCAAAAGCTGGCTGTATTGAATATGATATTGATTAAATAAGGTATTCGCTTCGCTCATAAATATTAATCCGCATGGGCAAAGTCCATCCTACGTCACTGAGATGAATTTTAAGGATTTATTGGAATGCATAATAGTTTTTCTAATCATGTTTTCTATCAGGTGTTTGGTCCGGTGATAGATGCCTTGTCACTCCCTGGGTTTTGTGTCTTGATATTGGGGATATATGTAATTTATCGAATTATTTTTAAGAGAAGTTAATTTATATAAATGACCGCCACCACCCAGTCGTATTGAAAAAAATATAAGAAATGAACCCATGGATATTGATCGTGATGAATGGCCGTCGTGATAAGGGCTTTCGATATGTTTAACCATCGGTTAACAAGTTAACCGCTGCCACCCGTCGTATAACTGGGGCAGGCTCGTACATAAGGATAAAGCCATGTAACTCGGGGAGTTACATGGCTTTTTTGGGTTGAATAAGATGTTGGTGATGGCGGTCAGGCAAAAATGATATAGAGCGTGACCATTGTGACAAATAGTAGTCCGGCCAGGATCCGGTAGTCTCCGATGCCTCGCCATCCGGCGGCTTTGAGGCAATCCAGGGGATTTTCCCAGACCAGTGTCAGGCTGTCTTCGGTATGCTTGTGCGGGCTGAGTTTCGAGACGACGATATGGATCGCTATACAGGCCATACACAGGTAGAACCCTGCGAGCAGTGCGGGCATTGTCCAGCCGGTCGATTCTTTAAACCAGGCGAGCATAAAGACGATGAAGCCGAGCACGGACCCTACGATAAGCGTTACGATCGCCCCTTTGCCAGATGCTCCTTTCCAGAACACGCCCAGTAGAAAAACGGCGGTTATCGGTGGGGCAATATAACTAATCATGGAAACACAGCCTTTGTATATCCCTTCGAAATGTCCAATATAATTGGACCAGATAATCGCAATAATCATTGCGACGAAGGTTGCGATCCGGCCGATGAGTACCAGTTTTTTGTCGGAGGTATCGGGTTTCCATCGTCGGTAAAGGTCATAGCTAAAGAGGGTGGCAATGGAATTTAAAGCCCCGGAAACCGTACTCATCAAAGCGGCCAATAGTGCGGCGGCCATGACCCCGGTCAGTCCGGTCGGCAGGAATTTTTTAATCATAAACGCATAGGTGTCTTCGGTATCTTTCTGGTCCCGGCCGTCCACGACCAGGACACGCTCGGTTCCCTGGGTGCCATCATCCAGGACAATGGGCCTGTTCTCAACAAATACGGTTTTGGCCTTTTCGATATTGACACTGGCTTTTTTCAGTTTGACTTCTTTGCCGCTCAGGGCAACCCTTCCTGCATCGACGGAAATTTCTTTTCCATCGACCATGACGGTATTGGCCACGGGAATATTCCGCCAATCATGATCGTCCAGTTTTTTTGAATCAATCAGTCCCAGGCAGATAACACCGGGCAGCACAAAGATAAAGACGGGGAGCACCTTGATGAAACCGGCAAAAAGCGGGCCGACCCGGGCGTGATTTTCGTCTTTTGCCCCCAGGACGCGCTGCACGATGGTCTGATCCGCGCACCAGTACCACAACCCGATGACCGGATAGCCTAAAAAGATGGAGTACCAGGGGTAACCCGCCGGGTCACTGGCAGGCCTCAGTACCGTGAGCTTGACCGGATCGACACTCTGGACGATACCGTCCCAACCGCCAATCTCTATCAAACCGTAGGTTGTCAGGATGATCGAACCGATTAAAAGGACGACGGTTTGGATGGATTCGGTGACCACAACGGCCATGAGCCCGCCGATGATCGTGTACAGCCCGGTGAGCAATGTGGCTCCGACGATACTATACATAATGGGGATACCGAACAATCCTCGCAGTACCACGGCACCGGTGTAGAGGGTAAAGCCGATATGAATAAAAATGGCTGATATGATCGAAATAAAGGCCAGCCAGTCACGGCAGGAGCGGCTGTAACGTCTTTCCAGAAAATCCGGAAGGGTCGCAACGCGTGATCGGATGTAAAAGGGTGCGAAGAATAACGCCAGGACGATCAGCAGGAACGGTGCCATCCACTCGAAATTCCCGGCGACCAGGCCGTTTTTGTACCCTTCCTCGGCAAAACCGACCAAATGAATGGTTGAGATGTTTGTTGAAAAGAGGGCCAGGCCGATCATGGGCCAGCGAAGTGAGCCGCCGGCCAGGAAGTAATCTTTCCCGCCTTCTTCTTTGCCTTTTCGGGAGCGAATACCTGCCCAGCATCCGATTCCGACGATTGCGTCGAGGTACAGGACGAGCACGGCCTTATCGATAAAATTTAATGAATTGGCTCCGGCTGCAAGTAAATCTGAAAACATTCAAACTCCTTTCAAAGTTATTTCCGCTGGGGGCGATGAGACGTATTGATCGAAATATCTGTTACGAGCGTTTTGTTTTAAAAAATTACAGTGCATTAGAAAGAAAGGCGGTCCGATGAGGCTGACGTCCATGCTACAGATAGGGCTGGTAGTTTTGGGCGATGGGCATTCTTCGGCCGAAGCCGAAGGCCCGGGAGGTGACTTTCAGACCGGGCGCGGCTTGTTTGCGTTTGTATTCGTTGCGATCGACCAGGCGGGCGACCTGTAAAACGATCTTGGCGTCATAGCCGGCGGCGACGATCTCGCCGAGGGATTGCTCCTGTTCGACATATCGCTGGAGAATATCGTCGAGTTGTTCGTAAGGAGGAAGAGAGTCCTGGTCGGTTTGATCGGGCCGCAGTTCCGCGGAAGGAGGCTTGGTAATGGTGGATTCCGGGATGAGTTGGCCGTTTCGGTTGATGTAGCGGGCCAGGGCGTACACCATCTGCTTGGGGACGTCGCTGATGACTGCCAGGCCGCCGGCCATATCGCCATACATGGTACAGTAGCCGACTGCCAGTTCGCTTTTATTGCCGGTGGTGAGCAGCAGGTGGCCGAATTTATTGCTGAGCGACATGAGAATATTGCCGCGAGTACGAGCCTGGATGTTTTCTTCGGTGACGCCGGGTGCGGTTCCGGCGAACGCCTCGGCGAGGGTTTCTTCCATGGCGGCGTGTGCTTTTTCGATGGGGATGTGAATTATTTTAATGCCCAGATTTCGGGCCAGGCTGTCGGCATCTGTGACGCTGTGGTCGCTGGAATAGCGACTGGGCATGGCGACCCCGATTACCTTGTCAGCCCCGAGTGCCTCGACCGCCAGGGCGGCGGTGACCGCGGAATCGATCCCCCCGGAGAGGCCCAGGACGACGGATTTGAAGCGGCATTTTTTAACGTAATCGGCCAGGCCAAGGACCAGGGCCTTGTTGACCGAGGCGATCTGGGTGCTGATCGTTTCTACACGCGAAGCGGCCATGTCGTCCAGATCAATAATTAACAAATCTTCAGCAAAATCTTTGGCCTGGGCGAGAAGTTCGCCGTGGGCACTGAAGGCGCAACTGGATCCGTCGAAAACCAGCTCGTCGTTGCCACCGACCTGATTAACATAGAGGAGGGGTAAATTATATTTTCGACATTGCTCGCTAAAGAGTTTCTGTCGGAAGATATTTTTATCGATCACAAAGGGCGAGGCGGAGATATTTATGACCAGGTCAATGTTTTCATCGGCCAGGTCGGCGAACGGATTTTTTTGATAGAGCCGTCGGGCGTGTTGGTCGGAGATTTGCCAGATGTCTTCACAGATGGTCAGGCCGAACCGTTTGCCTTTGAAGTCGATAACCTGTTGTGATTCGGCGGGTGTGAAATATCGCAGCTCGTCAAAGACATCATAGGTCGGCAGGAGCTGCTTATTATAGCGGGCCTGGATTTTTCCCTGGTACAGCAGTGCGGCGGCGTTGTGCAGGCCTTTGCCCACGCTATCATTTTGAATGTCCGCATAGCCGATGAGGGCGGCGATGTCGGTGCATTCGGCGGCGAGGTTTTTCAGGGCGGTGAGGTTGTCCTGGATGAACTGCGGTTTTAAGAGCAGGTCCTTGGGCGGATAACCGAGCAGGGACAGTTCGCTGAAAATAACTAATTCGACCTGGTCCAGGCGGGCCCGGGCGATGGTCTGTTTGATCTTTAAACTGTTCGCTTTGATGTCGCCAACGGTAGGATTTATTTGTGCAAGTGCAATTTTCATGGATTATATCATCTTATCGACTGTGGTGACCATTTGGTTGACGTGCGCGAGCGATTCGGCGAAGAGCGATTTTTCCTGCGGGGTAAATTGCAGTTCGATGACCTTTTGTACGCCATTGGCACCCAGGATCACAGGAACGCCTACGAATGCGCCGCCGGCGCCGTATTCCCGATCGCACCAGGCACAGCAGGGGAGAATTCGTTTTTTATCTTTTAGAATTGATTCGGCCATTTCTGCCGCCGCCGCGGCGGGTGCGTAAAAGGCGGAGCCGGTTTTGAGTAGATTGACGATCTCGATGCCGCCTTTTCGGGCCCGATCGACGATATTTTCCAGGGTGGCCTGGTCGAGAAGTTCTGTGACGGGTATGCCTGAGACGGTGGTATAGCGGGGCAATGGCACCATATCGTCGCCGTGGCCGCCCAGCAGCATGGCCGAGATATCACAGACCGAGACATTGAGCGCCTCGGCGATAAAGCTGCGATACCTGGCGGTATCGAGGATGCCGGCCATGCCCATCACGCGGTTCTTGGGCAGCCCAGAGACTTTTCCGGCGACATAGGTCATCACATCCAGCGGATTGCTGACCACGATCAGGATGGCGTTGGGGCTTTGGGCGACGACACTGCTGGTGACACTGGCGACGATCTCGGCGTTGGTTTTGAGCAGGTCGTCCCGGCTCATGCCCGGCCTTCGGCCAATGCCGGAGGTGATAATGACGATATCACTTTCGGCGGTATCGGCGTAATCGCAGGTGCCGGTGATCTTCACGTCGAACCGGGCGACCGGGGAGGCTTCGTACAGGTCCAGCGCCTTACCGGCGGCGAGGCCTTCAACGATATCCAACATAACAATATCGGCGATCTCTTTTTCCGCCAGCCAATGGGCACAGGTTGCCCCGACGTTGCCGGCCCCGATGATCGATATTTTTTTTCGTGACATTTCTATTTTATCCCTTCAATGAGTACGCTTTGATACTTTTTATCTTTGACTCGTTTATTTTTTATGAATCCTGTTTTTCGCCTTTTAAAGAGCGTTTTCAGGTTGATAAATGGGTTTTTTGTGTAATTTTCTTAAAATCCAAAGCCCAGTCCGATGGTGAGTTCCTGATAATACTGGCTGTTTTTGAGGTCGCTGCCGCCGTTGAGGAAATGCCATTTCCAATCGAGACGCAGCACCTGTTTGCCCTCATCGCCGAGCAGGAATTTGATGCCCGCCCCGGCGTTGAAATCAAGTGCTATATCACTGTCAACATCGTCAAAATCACTGAAGAAAAACGCAGCGCCCGGCCCGGCGGTAACAAACGGCCTGATGCGGCCATCATTTAAATAGTTACCTGTCGGGTAGACCATGGCATTGACGCCCATCAGAAGCCATCCTGCATCGACGGCACTGGGATTGTTATTCACGCTTTCATCCTCTTTGAGGTTCATATCGGCAAAGACGCCTGCCAGGCTGGCTTCCCAGCCGAAAAATTCGGAGTCCGCCCCGAGGCGTCCGCCGAACAGCCAGCCATCGTCCATATCCCCTTTGACCGGTTCGCCGGCGGTTTTCGTTCGAAAGGCTTCGCCGCCGGAGAAATAGCCGGTATAAACCCCTGCTTCCCAGGAATCTTCCCAATCATTTGGCCCCACCCCCTGGGCAAGCAATGCGGGAGCCGTGACGGTCAAGAGCAGTGCGAATCCTACGAAAACGAGGGGGAAATGGTGATTATTTTGTTTTTTCATTGCCTTAAAACTCCTTCATACGTTAAACATTATTCAGTTCAGATCCACAAACCGGCACATCCATTAATAGCACCAGCATCGTTATCATAAGCATAATTTGTCAAAATTAAAGTGAAAAGTGGCGATATCGCTAGAAGTATTTAGAAAAATGGGGCTTTATAACCGTTTTGCCGTGTTTTTTTGGGATGTGACGTTCCAAAACAGCATGACCATGACGGCCGGGTCATCATGGACGCAGGCGTGATAAGTCTTTTGGGGGCGATTGCCTGTGTTTTGAAGGGCGTTTTAAAGAGGAGAAATGTTTTTTGGTGTGGGGGTCATCCCTGGGATTTTTTTAAGATCTCGGCGAGGATATCTAAATAGAGATATTCGTAATCGTAATACCAGGCCCCGCCGGTATGAGCTGTTTTTGTGGCGGAGTTGTCTTTATTGCATGGCGGGGCTTTTCCGGAGGTGGGTTCGATTTGGGAGTCTTCATACCATTCATTGAAACTGGTGATCATCATGACATTTCCGCAGCGGGGGTCCAGGTTCGGAATGGCGACATCGGTGATCATGGCGCGGAAGAGGTCGCCTGGTTTCGATTTTTTGTTGTCGGAGAAATATCGGGCACGGCCGGGGTGACCTTTTCGGACGGCGGTGTCGTTATAGCCGGGGGCGATGGTGGGTATAAAGGCGGTGCCGACCGCATTGGCCTGCGTGCGGGCATGGCGATAGTTTTTGGCCAGGTGGCTGATGGCATTGGCGGTATTGCCCAGCCCTTTAGTGGATTGGCCGTAGACATCGTAGGCGGTAATGGCATCAAAGGGTTTGGACCATTTGCCCTGATAGTTTCCGCCGAAGACGTCATCGCCCACCAGGTAAACGTCAGGAAATTGTTTCCTCATCTCCTCAAGTACATCCTGCCCTTTATTCCGGAAGTACACCCGGGTCAGGTACACGAAGACAACAGGTCGGCCATCAATTTTGTAATAGTTGGGATCGCTGAAATATGTTTTTTTAAGATACTCAAAGTCCGTCAACCAGTTTTTATAGTTGGGATCAGTCATCGACTTTAGCCGGCCGGTACTTTCATACAAGATGGCATATTTCAGTTTTAAGGCTTCTTTGTGCTGAAGGATGTGATCTTTGAAGGTGATGTCTGTAGCGCTGCCAGGCCCCCACCAGCTGACCGCCCAGAAATCAATGCCGCCGCGAAGGCTGTATTGGATATGATCGGAGATAACCTTTGGATCGCGTGAACTATAAAAACCGGACCTGGGCACCTGAGGGTTTTCAAGTCGGAGCCGAAGCGTATTATTCCAGGACGACTTTCGGGCCGATGCCATGGAATCAGCAGACCGATACCATGGGTAATAATAGGTACCCACAACCGGCCTGGTCGTTTTGGGCTTATTCGTCATGGCGCAAGCCGGCATATTTAAACTGACCGCACATGCGCCGATGCTTTTCAAAAAATCCCTTCGTCTCATGGTACTTTCCAACTTGTAACAGATTTAATACTTATGATGCTGGCGTCAATTATCAGCGTTCACGCTTTTTTTTTGCCCCTCCACCGGTTTTTCCTTCAGTCCCATTTCCCGGCGAATCTTATTATCCTTTGCTATTATTTTCTGAAATTCTACTTCCGAAAAGTGTTTTACAAGGGTGTCCATAAAAAGGACATTGCGATAGCCAACATCATCTCTACCGGTATGGTTCCCTTCTTGTTCGTATGCCACCACTAACTTAGAGCCAACAGAATCATCCATCTCAGTGAGGTCTGCCCCGCGATAGACATAAGAACTTTTGCTTTGGCCTTCATGGACTGGACAGACAAGATCTTTTTTATTCAAATCTTCAGTCTCGATAAGGATTTCAAGGTTGGGTGGCATCTTACCCTCATAATCAATCATATACATATGACATGCTTTACCAATACCATTCAAATGTGAAGCACAATAAATCCCCCGAATCATCATGGGGCTCCTCCAATGCAGGCAGCAAAACTATCACCATCACTCCAAACAGTCCAATTCCCACTAAAGGCCAAAGCCACTTATCCATCGCCATTTCCTTTCGTCATTGAGCGCACAATTTCTCCCACCGCTTCAGCCCTGGTAAGCTGTTCGGTTATCGATAATCAAATTCCACTTCGTGGTGGTTACCTGTCAAGCCACATTTGGGCGAAGCGATGGAGGTCGTCGAGATCGACTGCGCCGTCATCGGTCAGATCGGCCCCGGTGCAGAAGCCGCAATCCGATTGCATCCATTGTTTGGCAAACGATGCGAAGTCACTCAAGCCCATCTTGCCATCGTAAAGGTCGATCAGGGCAG
This sequence comes from Phycisphaerae bacterium, assembly GCA_021736565.1. Classification (GTDB taxonomy): domain Bacteria; phylum Planctomycetota; class Phycisphaerae; order Sedimentisphaerales; family SM23-30; genus JAIPFO01. The sequence continues at coordinate 9,665 of JAIPFO010000069.1, forward strand.
AGGCGGGATCGGATGGATCGGTCTCGAACTGGTTGGCGCTCTTATCCCGCGCTTTGGCGGTATAGCTGTAGGTCACATCGGCGTCAAGCCCGCTATCGGTATAGGTTGGGCTATTTTGCCATCCGCTGTCGTGGCCGTTGCCGGCGGTGCAGGTGAAGTAGTATTCGACACCGTTGGGGTCGGAGGCGGTGGTGGCGGTCATGGAGAGTGATGTCGTGCCGGTGGCGATGGGCGCCGAGGCGAACGTCATCGGATCGGGGGTCGGCGGGCTGGTGTCCGCGTCAAAGTACAGGTCAATGATATGCTGCATGGCATTTTTAGCCGCGGTGCCGTGCGATTGGTTATAGACATTCTTCCACTCATTATACCACCCATACTGGTAAAGGGGATTTCCGCCCGCGGGTTGCGAGGGATAGATCGTCGTGTAATGATCCCAGAATTCGGCATTATTGGCCGGGATGATATTTTTATAATGAACCAACCGGTCGTATATTTTCTTTGACCGGGGCAATCCTTCCGCTGTAATTGCCGCCTGGAGCGCCGCGGGATTAACCGGGTGCACGCCCCAACAGTGAATGAGAGGCGTTAAATCGACACCGGCTTTTTTGGAAAGTCTCAGGATCCGGCTGTCGATATTACTGAGGCCGTCGCCGGGTGTTCCGGCCATATAATCGAGACTTTCCTGATGATAAAAGTCCTTCAACACATGCCAGCCAAAAAGTTCAGCGATATCGACATATCTGCCATAACCACGATGTTGATATCGCACTTCATTGTACTCGCTATAGGTTAAGTTCATGGGGTTGCCATTTCTGAAGTTCTCGGTCACAAACCATGTCAGGGCGGCTTGATCAACATTTACATTTTCCAGATAGCCGAGATGCATGGAATCGGTAAACGCTTTGACCAGGTCGACCCCGAACTTTTCGGTGGCGATATAGACATAGGGCAGGTTGACCATGGACTCTTCATGTCCGGGAAACTTGGAGAACAACTGGGCATGGCCCAGTTCGTGATAGGTCGTACTCCAGGCGATGGGATTCGTTAGAATAATGTGGGAGGAATTCCCGTTGGTTGAGGCCCTCGGATCGTAACCATGGTTGACCTGGGGGTAGCCAATTCCGTAAGCGCCATGGGCAATACTGATATCCGGCTGCAAATACAACACGGTTCGATTTCGAACCAGGGGTAACCCTAACAATTCAGAAAAACCATCCATCGCCAGGTCCCATTTTTGCATCAGTGTTACCGGGTCGGCGTAATTGTAAATCCAACTGGTCGGCACCTGCATCATGAATTTATCGGATTCGAAATCCGCCCAGGGGCCGGGATAGTTGCGTTCGATCTTGGTCCACCTATGCACTGTCGTCTGTCGTGTACTCGTTGCCGAGAAAAACGGCGACCGAACGGCATTGGCGATTTGAACGGTCACGACACCCAGGTCGGCCTTGTAGGGGACCACAATATAAATTCCACCGCCAAATGGATTGGCAATGCTGGTGGTTTCGCTGGTAATTGGGAATGTCTTGGTCACCCGATCGAATCTCTGGAGCGTCTCTTTGGTTATCTTATCCCAGGTATGCGCGCCGACCAGGATTTCAAAGCCCTGATTGACCATGGCGGGCGGGACGGTTACTTTACCGATACTTCCGGGCGCCAGGTAGCAGCCGGTGGGCCTCCTGACCGGATCGGAGGCAAAGGCGACAGGAATGCCCCAGAATTCTTCAAGGGTCGCGTTTATTTGGACATCATAATTGAACTCCGGGTTTGTCGGGCTAACGCAGGGCCCCGGGAAGAACTCGGAGGTTTCGAATTTCACACCGTCGAGGAGGGTTTGGCGTGTCTGGCAGTTTCCATGGCCAAAGGTAAGGTCGTGGATATACTGTTGAATGGTAAACATGACCCGTTCCAATTCAAGGCCGTCGCTTCCCTGGGGCACCCTTGGAAATCCGTTGGCGGTCCTTGCATTGATAAAGAGCGGCCCGATAATTGATTCATAAGCGTTGACCAGATCAAACGCGGCAGTCATCACGTTCTCTGAAGTTCCAAAGAGCAACTTGTCGATATTGATGGTGGGCTTGTATGCCGCTATCTCGCTGTCGGTTAAATTAATGGTTCCCTCCACATGGGCTTTAAGCTGCGTTAATGCCAGAAGCATATTCTCTTCGGGTATTGTTACCGACGTATCGGGGACAAAGATCTGGAAGCCGGTCGGGCCGATATGATTAAAGCCATTGCCCCAAACCTGCACATTGAAAGACGTCCCGGTGACCCCTTGGAAGACGATATAATTACCGGGAGACGTTGCGTTGATGATTTTTGTAAAAGCAGTGAATTCGCCCGACGGCAGCGTAAATCCCTGTGCCGGGGCACCGTTAAGAACGATCTTGCCGGTCCCATTGCCGAATTGTCCCTGATTAGAACCGATGTAAACGATCAGGTCGTACGTGCCATAGGGTAAGTCGGATACCGTCATGTCGAATATCTGTGATATGTCACCGGGCGTTTCTAATGTGCCATTGGCGTGGCCATCCATCAAATCACCATTGCCGTCACCGGGCAAATTGGTATGAGGGACGTTCCAACCGTAAGGGCCGCCATTGCGCGAGTCATTGAGAGTGAATGTGGCGACCGCCCCTCGAAAGCTGGTTATCGGTTGGGGGGCCTGGGGCGATGTCGGGGCCCA
>JAIPFO010000070.1 GCA_021736565.1 Phycisphaerae bacterium
ATAGTCTGTCAAACCTGTTGACCGGCTGGATTTGACGTGTTGTACATGGAGGTGATAAAGGTCCAGCCGCTAAAGGGACAAGCAATGTGCATAACGAATCCTATTGCTGAGAAGGCTTCTGGTGTCGTTACCACCCGGCTTTGGAGTTCACCGTTTCATCATTAAATCGGTAGCTCTTCGCCTGCAAATAATTCCTTTGTCTGTCCGACCAGGTAGAAACTTCCGGTGACAGTGATCAAGTCGCCGGTATTCACGGCGGACTTGGCAATTTGAAGGGCTTCTTTTATGGATCGGGCGGTCTGGCACATTTTACCACAAAGGTCGGTGTACATTTTAGCGAGGTCTTCCGGGTACATCGTTCGCGGGGATCTTATCCGTGTAAAGATGACCTTGTCGGCACCGTATTGAAGCTGGCCCAACATTCCCTCGACGTCCTTATCCTCGCAACAGCCAAAGATAACAACCATTGAATCATAGGGGATGTGCTGACCGGTTGCCTGGATCAGGGCTTTGATACTGGCGGCATTATGGGCACCATCGACCAAAACGCGTGGGTCCTGGCAGATCAGTTCCATTCGGCCTGGTAATATCGTATTGGCGAGACCTTCCATCGCCGCGTTATCATCAATTTTAAAACCCCGGCCCTTGAGGCAATCCAACAGGGACAACGCCAAACCGCAGTTAATCGCCTGATGTTCGCCCAAAACCGGAACGGGTAAATGTTCGAATTTACTGGTCGGGGTCGTCAGGCAAATCCGATTATGTGGGCCTAACGCCCGTGAGGATTCAAACCGGTAAGAAAAATCAATATCTTTTCCTGTAAACCGCAGTGGTGAGCCGATAGAATTCGCTTCTTTTCGTAAAACCCGCATCGTTTCAATGTCCTGCATTACCGAAATGGCGGGGATTCCCTTTTTGAGGATTCCGGCCTTTTCATGGGTAATTTTGTCCAGCGAAGTGCCCAGTTGCTGCTGATGGTCGAGGCTGATGCTGGTGATTCCCACGGCTTCGGGGCTCAATACATTCGTGCTATCCAGTCGTCCTCCCAGCCCCGTTTCGATGATGGCCATCGAGACTTCTGAATTTATGAAATGCATAAAGGCAAGCCCCGTAAAGATCTCAAAAAAAGTTGGTGGATCGTCCTGCATTTTTTTGACCACCGGGGCAATCTTTTTCACCAGTCGAACAATATCGGCCTGGGTGATCATCTTGCCATTGATACATATCCGCTCGCGAATGTCCAGGACGTGTGGTGAGGTGTACAGTCCCACTTTGTAACCATTGGAAATCAGCATCTCGGCGAGCATTGTGCAGGTCGAGCCCTTGCCTTTTGTTCCGGCGACGTGGACCGAGGTGAGTTTTTTATGTGGATTTCCAATTTGGTCCAATAATTTGAGCATGCGGTTCAGGTCGAACGTGTCATGGTTATACCGTAATCGCTTGACCGTCTCATAATTGGTATTACTAAACAGGAAACTCAAGGCATCTTTATATGTCTTGATTCCTCGTGATTGTTTTTTTATCGTTGCCATTATCAATTCAATCTGGTTATATAAGAGGTAAGTATTTAGTCCAAGAACACAACACCAGATAGCACATTATATCAAACTTTGAGTAAAATTCAAATATATTCATGTTTTTTGAATTATTCCTTTCTTTTTCCAGGAGAAAACATGGGTGATATCCGTCATAAATATTTACTGTACAAACACTTAATGCTATTATTTCTTTTACAGTCATCGCCATTTGCATTGGGCGGTCCGAATGCTAATCCGTCCTTATCGTCTCTGCCAGATCACCGGTCTTCCGAACGGTCCAGCTCGAATATAACCACGGGTGATATAGGGCGTTACACTGCCGAAGAGCAACTATTAATCGACGATATTCAGGATAGAATCGAGACGATCGACCAGGCCGGCTTGTACGTGTTACTGGACCATATAAAAAAAAATCAGGCGGAGAAATTGGGTGTTTTGCCTCCTCTATCTCCTATTGATATACTGGGAAATCCTGATGCCTATCGCGGAACGATTAGTCATTTTAATGTTTTTGTCGATCCTGAAATAAAGACTGCCCCGCTTGGCCGTCCACATCGCGAGCCGATTCACTATATCAATGCCCAGATAAAAACATCCGATAAACTGAGAATCCCTGCAATCATTCTACTGCCCGAACACGTTTCACAATCAATTGTTGACCCCATGGCGGTTACCGGGTATTTTTATATGATATTGCGAGCTGAAACTGAAATGCCCGACCCCCAAACGGGGCGAAAATATCTCGACTACATCGTTCTGGCCGCGACAGAACTAAAACCTCAAATAGTAACACCCTCTATAAACCGCCATAATAAAAAACTAGCCATTATGTCCCTGGCCCTGATCGTGACGGTAAGTCTCTGGATTGCCTTGCGGTTTCGGATAAAAAATAAATATAAACACTGACGCCCGCGTCATTCCCGTCGCGTCGGGACTTGAAGCCCGTTTTCCGCATCTTAAAGAGCGATATGTCGCTCCAAAATTGACTTTTGACGAGGACATTAACCTTATAATCTGGAAATAAACACATGCAAAAAACTATTCCTGACTTTCCCGGTCAAATCATTTCTGTTGACTTAGGCGATCGCAGCTATCCCATATATGTAGGGGCAGAAAGCCTCTCACAATTGGGTCACGCCTTCCAGCGTCACTGCCCATCCAAACGCGCTGTGATTATCACTGATGAGACAGTTGGGCCCCTCTATGCTGAAGCGGTTATCGACAGCCTAAGCGGCGTCGATGTCGAAACTCATCTGATCACCGTTCCGGCGGGCGAGGCCAGCAAGGCAATGGCGGTAGTGGAATCGATCTATGACAAGCTCTTCGACCTGGCGGTCGAGCGTTCTGATGCGATTATCGCCCTGGGGGGCGGTGTGGTTGGCGACCTTACCGGATTCGTCGCTGCGACCTTTAAGCGCGGCACGAAATTCGTTCAGGTTCCGACCACCCTGCTGGCGATGGTGGATAGCAGTATCGGCGGTAAAACCGGTATTAATCACCCACGCGGGAAAAACATGATCGGTGCCTTTTATCAGCCCCAGCTTGTCTTTGCCGATGTGGCCACTCTCAAAACTCTCCTCCGGCGAGAACTCGGCTGCGGTCTGGGTGAAACCGTCAAGCATGCCGTTATCCGTGATGGTGAGTTTTTTGACTATCTTGAACAAAATGCCCAGGCTATTTTAAATCTTGAGCCCGGTCTCATGACGGACCTGGTTGCTCACAATTGCAAGATCAAAGCGGAGGTCGTCGCCGCCGACGAGAAGGAATCGGGGCTCCGACGTATTCTGAATTATGGTCATACCATTGGTCATACCTTTGAAACGGTCCTGACCGGCGAGCAATGTCCGGACGATCTGGTGATGACCTCTGGTTTATCTCAGCAGAATGTCAAAAGCAGCGGTGTCCATCATGGCGAAGCGGTATCCTTGGGGATTATCGCTGCCAACCACATTGCTCAACATCGTAATATGGTCAACGCAGACCAGTCACAACGTATTCAACGGCTTCTGGAAGCCTTTGATCTTCCTACGGCCATCACCGGTTCGCTTCCTATCGATGACCTTCACCATGCCATGACGCAAGATAAAAAGGTCTCCGCAGGGAAAATTGTCTTTGTTCTGCCCACCAGCATAGGAAACTGTACCGTCGTGAACGATTTGTTAGAACAAGAAATCAAAGAAGCCATTAATTTGTTATGAAATTAATATTGCCGCCGGCGTTAGACGTCATTTGAAGCTCGTTTTCCATGTCTTCAAGGGCGATATGGAATGCGTAAAACCCCTTTTGGCGTGGGAATCAGTATGGTGCATGGAAAGAGGTATGGGTCTGAAGGGAGAATCTATTTTGGATGGGCCATTCATTGAAGCGGCCTCTTGTAACGCACTGATATTTATGGTGAAATATTCATGAAGCACCACTCAAATAGCGATATAATCAATATAAATACCTTAATCTGGCAGGACCTTGGAAAGCGTTTTATGGCTCTTGTGAATTTGGATCTGCGATGATATTTTGTAAGCGTTCGCGTTTTTTTCTTTTTTTGTCCCTCATCCCGCTTTCGGGCTGGCCGCCGGCAAGCGGGACGAGGGGGGAAAGAGAGCGTTTAACTTAACAGCCCGGGCGTCACGCGCTACGCTCGTTTGGGCTTGGCTAAGTTCTATTAGCCTTTTGAGGCCCTTATTATTGGAACCCGCCTTCGGCGGGAAGTATTTTATAATTGCGTAACCGCTTAGGTCATTTTAATGTGACTTAGACTCATTGCGTATTATTTTATCGCATCGCCTGTAATGTAAATCTTTGAGATACAAAGACTTAGGTGCCGGCGAGACGAGTAATTATAACTGGAATGGGTATCATGAATGATTTTGTATTAAAGGCGATCTATGACTATGAATAAGAGCGGAAAAAAATTGCGACTGATCATACCTGTTATTCTTCTGGTGTGTGCGGGTATTTGGTTTGCTGTGCATCAGCGTTCTTCTGTGCCTGCTATTCGCCACGTCGTACTGATCAGTTTAGATACTTGCCGGGCTGATTACTTGAGTTGCTATGGTTATGGTCGAGAGACGACACCGAACATAGATGCATTAGCGAAAGAAGGCTATTTATTCAGTCATAGTTTTACGCCAATTCCTTTGACGCTGCCGGCCCATACCTCGATGTTAACCGGTACCATTCCACCGTACCATGGCCGTCATGAAAACAAGGATTCCTACTTTGACCCATCGCATGTAACACTGGCGGCATTGTTCAAAGCCAAAGGGTATCGTACCGGGGCGTTTGTGGGATCGCAAATCTTGAACAGTAGTTTTGGTCTTGATCGGGGTTTTGATACCTATGGAGATGAGTTTGCCAGAAAGGACGATAGTGAGCGTCGGGGTGAGGAGGTGAATCGCGAGGCCTTTTCGTGGTTGGAAGAACAGAAAGATAACCCGGTATTTCTCTTTTTGCACTATTATGATGCTCATACTACCTATGACCCTCCTGAGCCATTTGCCAGTACCTTTAAAGAGAGTCCTTACGCCGGTGAGATCGCTTATGCGGACCACTGCATCGGTGAGGTTATTGCGAAGCTCAAGCAACTTGGCATGTATGAATCCACTTTGATCATCGTCACGGGTGACCATGGGGAAATGCTGGGTGAGCACGGGGAAACGGATCACATGTATTTTATCTATCAAAGTGCGGTGCATGTGCCCTTGATCTACAAATTTCCCGGTGGTAACATGGCTCAGACGATAGATGATACGACCGGTATTATCGATATCGTACCGACTGTGTGCGACCTGATGGGCCTGACCCCTCCGGAAGAGATCCAGGGAGAGAGTCTGACCCCGTACTTCAGTGATACGCCCCCTTCATCAGAGGACCGTTTACTGTATTGTGAGAGCCTGTACCCTACGAAATATGAAGCCAACACCCTGCTGGGGCTGGTGACCAAACGATGGAAGTACATACAGACCACGCGTCCGGAGTTGTACGATCTGCAAAAAGACCCGGGAGAAAAAACAAATCTGATCGCGACTGAGCACCAGCGTGCCCGTATTTTCAAGGACCATCTGGCAGTGATCCTGGAGAAGACCGTCCGTCAGGAAAAGGGTCAGGACCAGGCCGCTCTGAGCCGAGAAGCCCTTAAGCATTTGCATTCGTTGGGGTACGTGACCAGCAGTAATGTAAAAAAAGACTTTAGTTTTGACCAGAGCAAGGATGACCCCAAAGACCTGATCGTTTTTCATCGGGAATACCGCAGGGTTTCCAATATGCTATCAGAGGGATGCGATTCGGACATTCGTGCCCTGGGTGATGATTTGATCAAGCTGCGTCCTCATTTTTTTGAATCGTACAGCTTACTGTTTGGCATCGCGCTGAATCAGAAAGACTATCAAAACGCGATCTACTTTGGAGAAAAGTCTCTTGAGTTAAAGCCGGATAATTTCAATGTTCATCAAATACTGGGATTCGCCTATACGCAGACCAAGCAATATGAAATGGCGGTAGTGCATTTTGAACGGGCCCTGGAGTGTATCACCCCGGGCCAGGCGGATTCCAGGGCCGAACAGATACAGGTGTACAATCAACTGGGGCTATTACATTCGAATCAGAAGAAATTCGACCTGGCGATTGTTGCGTTTGAAAAGACCATACGGCTTGACCCGGAGCAGCCCGCCATCCTCAACGCCCTGTCACAGGCCCTGCTCTCTTGTCGCAATCCGGCACTTCGTAATCCTCCCCGGGCCCTGGAATTGGCCCTAAAAGCCTGCGGGCTGACCCAGTCGAAAGAGCCGGAGTATTTGAGTACGCTGGCTGTTGCTTATGCGACGCTCAATCAGATGAAAGAGGCCGTCACGGTCTTAGAGAACGCATTGGTATTAGCGCAGAGCAAAGGTGACCCGGTACTCCTGGCGAAGCTAAAGAAACAACATTACCTGATAAAAAGGGCACTGGCAGGGGTAAAATAGAGCCCGGTAACAAAAGTCGGTCCGCCTTGGGCGGGTCGGCCTTGGAAATGGGGAAAATGGGCTCCAAAAGTACTTATGACGCTGGGGCACCCTGGGAGAGAGGGCGTCATGCTGTCGCGGTAAGTTGTTTATTTGTAGTTGTTTACGGTTTTTGTTTAGGATTTCCTTTTTTTCAAGAGTTTTCCAGTTTTTTCTTGACTTTTGGCCTTTATTTTGGGACAATAAGGCTTAAAGTGGAGGATCAAATGGTGTCTAGCCGGTCTTCCTTTCGTTGTTTTTGCTATGCCTTGTTTATTGTGGATCGTGTTTTGTTCGTCCGATGTTATCGGGCGAACAGGAACAATAGCCAGGGACATACCGGCTTGTATTTTCAGGCGTGACTATGTTGCAAAGTGAAAAGAGGATATCTAAATATGGGCGTTTGGTATTGAGCGTGTACCTCGATGCCTTATACTACCCGTAAATGTTTTTTTGATGGAGAAATTGAGATGAAAATGAAGTGTTTACTGATGCTGGGAGCCATACTGGTCTTTTCATCATCGGCTTTTGCCGGTTCAATCGGAATCGTTAATGCTGGATTTGAGGATGAGTTGATGGATGAAGGTAATTATAATTTCAATGTCCCCGGTTGGGAGTTGATAAACGCCGGCGGTCAGATGGGGACTTGGAATCCTGATGGTGTCGCTGCCTATGGTGGTAATGCGCCCGAAGGCCTGAACGTTGCGTTTACGTCGTACAATGAGATACAGACGGCAGGAGCGGAGACGCCAGATGATGCAACCGACGATGTTTTTGAGGATGTCGAGGGTGGCATGGCCCAGGTCCTTGCAGAGACGCTTAAGGTTGATATGCAATACACACTGACTGTGAACGTTGGCAATTGTTCTTATTATAATTGGGGGCAAGGCTATAAGATTCAGCTTCTCGCCGGCGGCATTCTTTTAAACGAAGATGACAACAGCAAGGCGGTGGCGTCTAATACGTTCGAAGTTTCGACCGTGACGTTTGACTCTACGGGTGCGGCACTGGGCCTGCTGGGTAAAAACCTGGAGATTCGTTTGCTGGCCAAAGTTGGCAACGATGAATTGGATGTGGACGACGTTCAGCTTACAGTGGTTCCAGAGCCCGCGACAATGGGTCTGTTGGGGATGGGAGCCCTGTGCCTTATTCGTCGCAAACGCACATAAGATCAAGTCGCTCTTTGATGACGATTTACAATCAGGCCCCTGATCCCGCTTTGAGGATCAGGGGCTTTTTTGTGGCCTGATACGCGGCTTTTTAGAGCAGCATCCCCGGTGGTGATTCCATTTTTTTATCCCACCATCGTCCGGGTTTGGTGTCGATCCGGGCGATTTCTTTGGCGGTCATTTGTATACCTTTGGCCTTTACGGATTTGATCAGCACCTGATTGGGTTTGTAAACCTGCTGGCTGATGCGTTGGCCCTTGGCGGGCTTATATTTCACATAGATCGCCTCCGGGGTTCCGAGGCAACAGAACAGCCACTCGGCCTTCTCCGGGATATAGCGGTAGTCGGAATTCATGATCACGCCACCGATCTTGAACCGTTTGATGTAGGTGACGCCAAACTCGGTATAAATGGCAGTGAATACCACTTCACGGTCATACTGGCCGCACCATAATAAATGGCCATCGACGAAATAGGTTTCCGGAGGCGGCATGACAATATAACTGCCATCATTTTTGATGATCATTAATTTATCCAGGGATGAACACTGGAGGTAGGGGTCTCCTTTAATGCCATGCCCTAAAAAACCCTTATCCTCATCAAGATGAATTGTTAACTCATTGGCCGTGAGCTTTCGGACATCCATTGCTTTGAAGGTATCAATGATTGTACGTCGCGGATAATCATCCTTATATTTTTTGATCAATGCCCGTATATAACGAATCGCGTAAGCGTCAAGTTCCAGGAGATATTTTTCTATTTTGGCCAGTTCATTGAGGATCGCTTCAATGTCTTTTCGGTTTTTGTCAATGTCAAACCGTGAGATGCGCTTAATACGTACGGCCAGCAGCATTTCAATGTCCTTTTTGGTCACGTCACGTTTAAGCTGCGGCCGAAAAGGTTCCAGTGCCTTCTCAACGGCCTCAATCACGTCAGGATAGGTTTTGCATTCTTCAATTTTTTTATAAAGCCGGTTTTCTACAAAAATCTGGACCAGTGTTTTGGTATGGAATTCTTCCAGGAGATGATGCTTTTTGAGTTTCAATTCCATTTCGAGAATCGAAAGCAATTGCCGAGTATTCTCGCGTAAAACCTGTTCGGTCGTCATTTCCACCGGGCGTTTGTTATGGATAATAACAATGCGGCTGGAGACGGACGTTTCACACTTGGTAAAGGCAAAGAGCTTCTGGATGGCCTTGTCCTGATTGGCCCCGGTGGTCAGTGTGATCTCGATCTCTACCTTTTCGGCGGTAAAATCGCTGATGGACCGAACGGGCACTTTTTTCTTTTTGATCGCTTCTTCAATCGAGCTGATAATGGATTCGGTATTTTGTGCATAGGGCATCTCCGTGATCAAGAGCTTGTCGTCATCGCGTTTTTTGATCCTGGCGCGAAGTTTGATCTTACCGATGCCCTTATCATACTCGGTGACATCCATAAGGCCGCCGGTCTGGAAGTCGGGAAGTACATTGATTTTGGCCGGTTTGCTGTTTTTTTTCTCCTGGATGATCTGTATCTGAGCTTCCAGGAGTTCGATGAAATTGTGGGGTAGAATACTGGTCGATAGCCCCACCGCAATTCCTTCCGCCCCGAGCATCAGCAACATCGGCAGTTTGCATGGAAGCGTGACGGGTTCCTTATTACGGCCGTCATAACTCGGAATCATTTGAGTGAGTTCTCGATTGAATATTTCCTCACGGGCCAGGTCGGTCAGTCGGCATTCGATATACCGGGATGCCGCCGCCCGGTCGCCGGTGAATATGTTACCGAAGTTACCCTGCCCTTCAATAAGATATCGTTTATTGGTCAAAACGACCAAGGCATCGCCAATGGAGGCGTCGCCATGCGGATGATATTGCATGGTGTGCCCGACGACGTTGGCGACTTTAATGAAGCGTCCATCATCTTTTTCCTGCAAGGCATGCATAATTCGCCGCTGTACGGGTTTGAGCCCGTCGGCCATATTTGGAATCGCCCGTTCGCAAATGACATAGGAGGCATATTGCAAAAAGTTGAAGTCGATCATATCGGTCAGCGGGCCATGGCGTTCATGGGTGGGGATATGGTTATGAAGGTTCGGTGGTTCCTGCCCCTCACCGTCAGAAGCCGGCGGTTGTTCCAGTTCCTTCGGGTTGGTCTTGCCCTGGCCGGAATGATCAACCGTCTTGGCGAGGCTGTCGTGCATGGGGGTGTCATCCAGGTCAAATAATGTCGGTTGGTCTTTCTTCTTACTCATTGAATATCTTCTTCGTTGATCACCAGGTTATCCATAATGTAGTGGCGACGCTGCTGGGTATTTTTACCCATGTAAAAGGCCAGGGTCTCGGAGACTGCGAACTCGCCATCAACCCTCACCGGCGAGAGTCGCATTTCTTTTCCAATAAAGGCTTTGAACTCACCGGGGGAAATTTCCCCCAACCCTTTAAACCGGGTAATCTCACAGCCACGTCCTAACGCCTTGAGGGCCGCGTCACGTTCGGCTTCGCTGTAGCAGTAGGTGTTCTTTTTTTTGTTACGCACCCTGAACAGGGGGGTCTCCAAAATTTCCAGGTGGCCGCGTTCTACCAGAGCAGGAAAGAACCGCAGGAAAAGAGTGATCATCAGGTTGCGAATGTGTAAGCCATCCACATCAGCATCGGTTGCCAGGACGACATGATTATACCGGAGCCGGTCGATACTTTCTTCCACATCGAGGCTCTTCATTAAGTTAAAGATTTCGACATTTTTATAAAGGGCGTCCTTTTGTAAGTCCCACACATTCAACGGTTTCCCCTTGAGGGTGTAAATTGCCTGTGTGTTTACATCCCGACAGCTGACCAGCGAACCGGCGGCGGATTGCCCTTCGGTAATGAAGATCATCGTATTCTGGTTTTCGGCTGATTTTCTTTTGTAATGTTTTTTGCAGTCTCGAAGCTGTGGAACGCGAATGGAAATAGCCCGGGTGCGTTCTCGGGCCAGTTTTTTGACGGTCTGAAGTTCCTTGCGAAACTTCTGGGTTTCGAGGATCTTATTGATCAGTTTTTCGGCCTTAGGTTTGTGGCCGTGCAACAGTTTAAGGACGGCCTCATGGACCCGGGTTACAATCATCGAACGAATTTCCGTATTTCCAAGCTTATTCTTGGTTTGGCTTTCAAAAAGAGGGTCTTTCAGGCGAATCGCAATCGCTCCAAGCAGGCCCTCCCGGACATCGTCACCGCTGAATTTTTTTTTGGCAAAATCATTTACCCCTCGCAATATCCCTTCCCGAAACCCGCTCAAATGCGTTCCGCCGTCATTGGTATATTGCCCGTTTACAAACGAATAGTATTCTTCGCTGAAGCGATTGGTATGGGTGAAAGCGATTTCCAGTGTTTTATCGCAGAAATGAAAGGGTTTATAGAGTTTTTCGAAGGATGTCTCATCTTCGATCAGGTCCAGGATCCCTCCGGTGGACTGGAATTGTTGGCCATTATAGTTGAAACGCAATCCGGCATTCAGATAGGAATAAAACCGAAGCCTTCGTTCGATATGCTCTTCCAGGAATTCATACTTTGAAAAAATGGCCGGGTCTGGGGTGAAGCTGACAAATGTGCCGTTGGGTTCATCGGTTTTTCCCTTTTTAGCTTCATTGACCAGCACACCCGATTTAAACTCTGCCTGGGCATAGTGGCCGTCTCGATGACTTCGGACTAAAAACCGAGAAGAAAGGGCATTCACGGCCTTGGTGCCCACCCCATTAAGGCCGACGCTGAACTGAAAGACATCGTCATTGTACTTGGCGCCAGTATTAATCTTGGAAACACAAGCCACAACCTTGGTCAGAGGGATTCCTCGCCCGTAATCGCGTACGGTGACCTCATTATCCTTAATCGTGATTTCGACCTGCTTGCCATGGCCCATGATAAATTCATCAACGGCATTATCGATCACTTCTTTGAGTAGGATGTAAATGCCATCGTCAAAGTGTAACCCGTTTCCGGTACGTCCAATGTACATTCCGGTCCGTAACCGGATATGCTCCAGGGATGAGAGAGATTTTATTTTATCGTCGGTATACTCGTGTTTTTTAGTTGCCATAGGGTATATATTGCTACAGGATGCTACTGCAAGTTGTATTGTTCTTGTTTCAAAACGCTCCATCTTAGCAACAAAATCCTATAATTCAATGATGAAAGACGCCGCGGCAATAATTTTTTTAGGCCCGCATCGCGTTAGGGGGTCTCTGGGATGTTTGCGCTTGACATGGCCTGCCCCTTGGTGTATTGTGCATAATTACTGCCGCCATTCATTAAGGAATATCTGTTGTGTTCACAAAGCAGCAACAATGTTACTTACGGCTCGCAGGATTTGAAGCATTTATTCTGACCTTTGAGTGGAATTACGTCAAAAGTCACTTTTAACGTACAAAATGCTGATCTCGCACCAGGATCTTGGTGTTAGAAAACTTCTGGCGATGACGTTTTAATTCGTGTAATTTGACTTTTAACGCAACAATTTAGAGTAATCAATATGTTGGATCAATTCTTTGGCACTCGTAGACCGGTCATCT
>JAIPFO010000071.1 GCA_021736565.1 Phycisphaerae bacterium
TGAACTGGGCATTCTCGTCATGGAGGAACAGCCTTACTTACATGGCTCGGCCAGAGCCTCCGGGGGCAGTGGGACCGGGAGCAAGCCGCCTGGCAAGGCCAAAAGAAATCACGGCCTGCGCCGGGCTGGCGCGTGTGGCCATTCGGTCAACCGGTGACCCGGGTGCAAGGAGGGATAAAAATTGCGTGAACGCTTACTAAAACTCTAATAAGGAGAATCTGAAATGAGGACATTAATATCAATATTATTGAGCCTACTGATTGTTGGCTCTGCGTCCGCCAGTGAGCTTTCGATCTGGTCAGGCAAACCCGCCGGCAAGTGGATTGAGGCCTATCCCATTGGCAACGGCGGCTTTGGCGCTATGATCTTTGGCGGTGTTGAGAAGGAACGCATCCAGTTCAACCACGATACCCTGTTTAATGGCCAGCCTCACGACTACGCCCATAAAGGTGCGGCCAGACATTTGGCGGCTATTCGAAAACTTCTCTTCGAAGGCAAACAGGCCGAAGCGCATGAATATGCCAATCGCGAATTTATGAGCGTACGCGATGACGGCAGCAACAGGCAGCGGGCCTATCAGCCCTTTGGCGAGATGATTCTTACTTTTAATCAGTTTGAAGGAAAAACCGTCGAAAACTACCGGCGGGAATTGGATATCGATAACGCGGTCGCCTCATTGAAATTCGACGTCGATGGTACAACATATACACGTGAGGTATTTGCATCATTTCCCGACAACGTCATTGTGACCCGGTTTGAGGCCAGCAAAAATGGCGCGATTAATTGTATTGCATCACTTTCAAGTCCGCACGATAACATAAAATATTGGACTGAGCCCTCTGGGCTTATAATAATGGCTGGTCAGGTAAAAGCCGGGGTTACGAAATTCGAGGCACGCCTGAAAATCCGCCTCGAAGGTGGCAAGGCCACTCCCAAAGATGGTGCTATAGAGATTACCGGTGCCGATAAGGTTACACTCATCCTGGCGGGCGATTCCAGCGTTATCAACTATAAAGATGTTAGCGGCAATCCTACCTTAAAAAATACTATAACGCTCAAAAAAATCGAAAATAAACTCTATGGAATTATTAAGGCCGATCACATCCAGGACTATCGAGCATTGTTTGGCCGTGTCTCGCTGGATGTGGGAACATCCGAAAAGGCCAAAATGCCAACCGCCGAGAGGCTCAAAGATTTTGATGCCACCGACCCTCAGCTTGTAGAGCTGTTCTTCCAGTATGGCCGGTACTTGATGATAGCGTGCAGTCGGCCGGGCAGTCAACCGGCCAATCTGCAGGGCCTTTGGAACGACAGTGTCAGCCCGCCATGGGATAGCAAGTACACCTGTAATATCAATACCGAGATGAACTACTGGCCGGCGGAAATGACGAACCTGGCCGAATGCCATGAACCGCTGTTTAGCGCACTCCAAGATCTTTCTGTAACAGGCGACAATGTGGCCAAAGAGCACTACGGTGCACGCGGCTGGGTGGTCCATCACAACTTTGACCTCTGGCGTGGCGCCGCGCCGATCAATAATGCCAATCACGGCATCTGGGTCGTCGGCGGCGCGTGGATGTGTCAGCATTTGTGGTGGCATTATGATTTTGGGCGTGACAAGGAATATCTTAAGAACACGGCATACCCGCTGATGAAAAATGCGGCGATCTTCTTTGTCGATTACCTGATAGAAGATCCCAGGAATGATAAGGGCTGGTTGATCTCCGGTCCGTCCAATTCACCTGAGAATCAAGGCCTGGTGATGGGGCCAACCATGGATCACCAGGTTATTCGAAACCTCTTTGCCAATGTGATCGAAGCGTCACGGATTCTGAATGTCGATGAAGACCTGCGCAACCAGTTGATCGCCATGCGCAAACGGATCGCTCCCAACCAGATCGGCAAATACGGCCAGTTGCAGGAGTGGCTCGAAGATAAAGATGATCCCAAAAGTAAGCACCGTCATGTCTCTCATCTTTGGGGCTTGCATCCGGGCAACGAGATCCATCCGCTGACCACGCCCGATCTGGCCAACGCCTGCAAAGTCACCCTGGCTCAACGCGGCGATGGCGGTACGGGCTGGTCCAAGGCATGGAAGATCAATTTCTGGGCCCGCTTATTAGATGGGGACCATTCCTTTAAAATGCTGGCCGAGGCACTGCGAGGTAATACCTACCCCAATCTGTTCGACGCGCACCCGCCATTCCAGATCGATGGTAATTTCGGCGCCACCTCGGGCATCACCGAGATGCTGCTCCAGAGCCATCTCGGTGAAATACACTTGCTGCCGGCATTACCATCGGCATTGCCCAACGGCAGTGTAAAAGGCTTGCGGGCACGCGGCGGATTTGAAGTTGACATCAACTGGGCAGAAGGCCAGTTGATTTCGGCGACCATACACAGCCACGCCGGAACAGAGTGCATTGTGCGATACAATGCAAAAACGCTGAACCTGAATATGGAGGCAGGGGCAACGGTCGATATGACCGAAAAGGATATAGCCCTTAATGGTGTAACTGGGAATATTTTCAATGTCAGTCAATCCGACAAGTGTTTTGACCTGTTGAAAGAAACGGTTTTTGACCCCAAAACAAACGAAGGCAAATCCCGCCATACCGTTTACTGGACGGACAAAACCATAATTACAAAAGTCATTACGCAGGTCAATTTCAAGGGAATTGCAGGGCCGGTTATTACGAAGTTCCATCCCCTCGACCCGGTTAAAGCCAGGCCTGCCGCCGAAGGCAAGCCGTTTGCCACCAGGTTTGCCACCGTCTTACCGGAATCAAAGAAAGCGACCGGGTTGTCAAAAGACGGCAAAAGTTTTACCGGCTGGTTCACGCTGGATACGAAATCAAGACGGCTGCGTGGCGGAACCGTTAAGGCTGATGGCAAGGCGATAAAAGCGTCTTTACTCAGAGGGGATTCGAAGGTTTATATTCAGACGGACTCAAGAGCAGAAGAGCTTAGTAAAGGCTTCTGGAAAACGACAATCCAGGGCAATGACGTTGATGGCAAGTTTGTATTAGACCGCATGGAAATTTATCCGCTTGTTGACCCGAGAACCGTTGACGATCCCAAACTGCCGCGCGTGCTGGTCATTGGAGACTCGATCAGTATGAACTATCACGAGGCCGCCAAAGCAGCCCTTGCCGGCAAGGCAAACTATTACCGCTGCGAAGGCAATGGTGGTCCCTCTGATCGCGGCCTCAGCAGTATGGAACTATGGCTGGGCGATTATACCCAAAAGGGATTGCACTGGGATGTGATTCAGTTCAACCACGGACTCCATGACCTCAAGCAGGCTTATGATAAGGCCACCGATACCTGGGGCGCCCATCAGGTCTCTATTGAAGAGTATATGAAAAACCTCGAAAGAGAGATTCAGATCATGAAGAAAACAGGGGCCACATTGATCTGGTGTGCGACCACGCCGGTTCCCAACAGCAACCCCGGGCAATATGCCCGTCGTAAGGGCGAAGCGGCCGTTTTTAACAAAGCCGCATTGGAGGTCATCAGGAAGCATCTGGAAATACAGGTCAATGACCTGCATAAATTTATCAGTGAATCCAGGGCATTCGACTCATGGCGACAAGGGACCGATGTGCACTTTTGGAGCAAGGACCTCCAAGCATTGGCAGGCAACGCAGTCGCCGATGCGATAACCAAAGCACTGCCGACACCTCCAAATCCAAAAAGGTAAATACACATATGAAGCTTAACAGACGAAATTTTCTGACAACCGTAGGCCTCGGCCTTCTGGGGGCATCGCTGCCGGCAATAGGGGCTGCCAGGAAGGCAGCGCCTAAACCGCCCAACATTCTCTTTATTGCTGTGGACGACCTGAGGCCGCAATTGGGCTGTTTCGGTCATGCTGAAACGCGTTCGCCAAATATAGACAAGCTTGCCTCCCGGGGAACCCTGTTCCAACGCGCCTACTGTAATGTTCCGGTCTGCGGCCCCTCGCGAGTCAGCGTATTAACCGGTATTCGCACGAACGCCAATCAGTGGGAAAGCAAGAACCTGAAAACGGACTATGCCACGCTGCCGGCGTTCTTCAAGAAGCACGGCTATCACGCGATCTCCAATGGCAAAGTGTTTCATGTCATGAATGACAGCAAGGAAGACTGGAGTGAACTTCCGTGGCGTCCTGTCGAAATCTATTATGGCAAGAAAGACTGGGCAAACTATAATGCTTACGGTCTCTGGCAGGATGATGAATCTTCAGGAAAGACTAATCCCAGGTCAAAACGCGGTCCATACTGCGAAGCGGCCGATGTCCCCGATAACGCTTACCAGGATGGAAAAGTTGCCGATAAAACGATCGCGGACCTTCAACGAATGAAAACGCTCAATGAACCCTTCTTCCTGGCGTGCGGCTTCTGGCGGCCGCATCTGCCATTTAACGCTCCCAAGAAATACTGGGACATGTACAAACGCGACGAGATTAAAATGGCTGAAAATCGTTTCCGCCCTGAAAACCTGCCCGATCCGTGCCGGACCTCCAGGGAGATTGACGGCTACGGGTTGACCGGTCCGCGAAAAGAGTCAGACGAATTCCACAAAGAGGCCCGGCATGCTTACTATGCGTGTGTCAGCTATGTCGATGCCCAGATCGGAAAGGTCATCCAATCGCTGGAAGACCTGGGCCTTGCTGAAAATACGATTATCGTTCTCTGGGGCGACCATGGCTGGAACCTGGGCGAGCACAATTTCTGGGGCAAGCATAACACGCTCAATAACGCCCTTCATGCTCCACTGGTCGTCTGTGCGCCCGGGACAAGGAAAAACAATCGGACGAATCGACTGGTCGAGTTTGTCGATATCTATCCCACCCTCTGTGAACTGGCCGGACTGCCTGTACCCCGGCATGCCCAGGGCAAAAGCTTTGTTCCCCTGATGAACGATCCAAAACAAACATGGAAACCGGCCGTCTTCTCTAAATGGTCAGGATGCCAGGCCGTAAAAACCGACCGCTACCTCTACACCGAATGGAAAAAGGGCAACAAGGTAAGCCACCGAATGCTCTTTGACCATAACGTGGATCCATTAGAAAATGTCAATATCGCCGAGAACCCCGACGCAAAAGAGACCGTCGAGAAACTCAGCAGGCTCCTTCAGGGCGGTTGGAAGAGTATAAAATGATGCCAAATAAGGCCGAAAAGGAAGTGTCGCCTGATTCGACGCCGCTTTTTAAAAATTGGGGTAACGGACCTCCAAGAGAAAGTTTTGGTCAACTTTTGATGTGACCGTCCAGTGTGGTTGTCGGGCCTGTGAGTATTGTCGAGTGGTCGCGATTGAAACTCCGATTAAGTTAAGATGTAAGTCTTTGTAAATTAAGGACATATCTTATACGCGGTCCGAAAAAATGTACTCGGGTGAGTACAATGGCCGGATTGTCTCGATAGATTTGAGACAGGCTGTGATGGTATGCCTGGAAATATATATTTTGCTATGAGCAGGAATGAAATGATGAAACACAGGATTAAGATAGCATTACAGGAGGTCAAGGCAATGGTTCAGAAGGCGGGGTATCGCTGTGCGGTCACCACGGTTATGGACAGTGAGAGTGATTTATTTGAGTTGAATCGAATCGCTTTTACTGATAGAGTGACCCCGGGGGGATTTGCCGTCACGCTTTCCGAAATGTTTGGAAGGGTGTCGCGGTGCTATTGGTGCATCGATGGAACGAGATTGTATGAAGTTTGATACGAATGAGACAACCTGGAAATCTGAGGGACTCTGTGGCTGGAGACTTACCGGGGATTGCGTAATATTGAACCGGGATTTTGTGTGGCTTGGCTGGATGGTGCACTGGATTCATGGCGAGAGAGGATCGCGCCGCGGTTAGCGGCGATTAAAAGAGGACGATAAAAACGTTATGACATTATTATCTGAGATAAAGTATAGTCAAGGCAATGGTTATGTGGGGACTGTTTTGTATCTTACCTATGCGTATGTGGATCATCCGACCGGGGCGGGGTGTATTCGGGCTGTGCGGTTTATCGATGGATTGCTGACGGCAGGGTATCAGGTTGTAGTGGTTTCTATGGATAAAGAACCTTCTTTGAAGGAGGTTGCCCCGGGTTTGATTGCCTGTCGGGTAGGGGACGATGGGCGATTGCCGGATGAGATGTTGAGTGCGAAGGGTTTGGGCCGTTGGCCATTTTTGAAGTTTTTGCCCGGGCCGGATGTTTATGGGCGGGTGAATAAGGGGGTGTATCGTGCGTGCGGCTGGCTGGTGAAAACGTATCGGCCGGAGTTGGTGTATGTAATGACGCCGCCCTGTTTTTCACTCAATGCCGTTGGATTCCAAGTGCCGCAGAAATATGATCTTCCGTTCGTGATGGAGTTGGATGATGCCTGGGCCGCTGGGATGTATTGGCCGTATCGCAATTTTATCAGGCGGTATCTGGCCGATAAATGGGAGCGGCGGTGTTTGATGGCGGCCGATAAGGTCGTGACGGTAACCGAGACGCATCGGGAGATTTTGATAGGGGCCTATGGTGATGAAATGTCGGATAAAATTCTGACGATCAGGCACAGTTATGATCCATTGATCATGAATTGTGATCGTGGCCAGAATACTAAGGATGTTGGAACAGGTGATAAAAACAGTCCATTTCGGATGGCTTATGTGGGGCAGGTTCGCGGGGTCGATATGGTGGGGGGGGTGACCTTTGGCAAGGTGGTCAGGCGTATCTGGCAGATGGTTCGCAAGGGATTACTGGGAGCAAACTTCTGTGAAAAAATAGTCCTGGAGTGGATGTCGCCGCATTACTTGATAGAAGCGATGGGGCAGGTCGCTCAGCAGGATAAGGACTTTGGCCGGCGGGTGCGACTTGATTTTGTCGGCGAGAGTTATGAACAAATTGACCAGTGGGCCCGAAAAGCGAATCTGCCCAGCCAGATTACCCAGCATGGTCCGATGTCGCAGGAGCGGGCCCAGAAATATGTCGACCAGGCGGATGTACTGCTGGTGAATCTTTATGGGTTGGTGGGGCATGATTATCACTGGTGCGTTCCGACAAAAATTTATACCTATCTGGCCACGGGCAAGCCGATTTTATCGCTAATGCCGCCCGGGGAAGCCTGCGACCTGATCAAAGAAGCGGGGGTGGGTTTTTTTGCCCGGCCGGACGATGTGGAGGGAATTGTCAGGCAGTTGAAACGGCTGTTCGAGCAGCATCAGGGCGATGGGATTGAGGTGAAACCCAACTGGGAGCTGATCCGGCAGTTTGATATCGCAAAACAGCAGCAGAAGTTTGTGGAGATAGTCCAAAGCCTTTCCGCTCCTTAATGGATGAACCGCATATTTCCGACATCGGGGACAACGGCGTAGGGAACCGCCTGGTGCGGGCGAAATCCGCCGGGCCAATAGACAAAAAAGGCCTGGCCGATGAGATATTCACGTGGCACGATGCCCTGGCGAAAACGTTTGCCGGCATTTCCCTTACCGGGTTCATTCCAGAGTCTGGAGTCATGGCTTTGTGGGCTGTTATCGCCCATGGCAAAGAACTGGTCGCTTTTTAATGTCATGGGTCGGCCTTCTGTCCCCTGGTCCACGGGGTCATGGACTGAGTTGTTGGTATAGTGTGTATCGCGATAAATAACGATATTGCTTAGTGAAAATGGTTGGCCCATAGCCGTTAGGGCGACCGAGGGTGGCAGACTTGTGGAAAGGCCGATCTGACTATAACCCCAGTCGCCGGGTTCGTTAGAGCCGGTATGATAGAATTTTTTGTCACCGATCTGGATCTCAAAGCGGTGGTCGAGATTGGTAAAAGCGATTTTTACCGGGTGGCCTTTCTTAAATGCGGGGAATTTAACTGGGGAGGCGGCCTCGTTTTCAGTCGAATCGGTGAGTTTCAGGTTCGTATTATTGTGCTGGTCGGTTAATGTACACGACCCGTCAAAGTTAATTGTTGCGGTGTAGGTACGGCCATATTTACCCAGTGACAAAGCAATGGAACCCTTTTGACCTTGAGGAGCCAGTGTGAATTGGAGTTTGAGATCGCTGGATATTGCCTCATTATATGTGGTGGGCCCGTTGTAAAAACAGTAATTGCTGCAAGAGTTCTTGAGTCGGGCGGTATTGTATGAGAGCGTCTCAAAGCGATCACTGCCGATAAAGGTAAACGAATGGTCAGGTTGGTTTGTATGCCATTTCGTCGAGTTGTCTTTTGGCGTAAAGGGTTGCTCCCATTCTCGCCCGGCACCGTCAAGTGGTTGGTAATTATTGTCAAATGCCACGAGCCAGAGGTTGTCCTGGACGTGTTTTGGTTTCTGTTGGATTTTATGGTTTATATATACATCGCCATCTATGATCTCGACGGTCTCGTCGGGGCACCCGATTAATCGCTTGATGAAATTCTCCTGGGGGTTCGTAGGGTTTTTAAAGACAATGACATCCCATCGCTGCGGGGCCTTGAATTGATAGATATATTTGAGTACCAGGATCCTGTCGCCGTTACTGACCCACCGCTTCTGTGTCGTATCAATTTTATCACCACAGACCGGGCAGGTCGGAATAATGTCGTCTCGCATACTCCCGCGGTGGTCCGTTTGGACAGCGATAGGATAGGGGGGGATAGTGCCCTTGGAAAATTGTTGGTGGTGGCCTTGGGGATTGACATAATAATTCCCATTTTTATATCGCTGCAGGTAGAGTTCCGGCCGAAACCCATAATTGTACTGGTAGCCGCACTTCTGACAGGTCAGATTAAAGTGGGCCCCACGCAGCGTGTCGGCCATGCTGCCCGTAGGGATGACAAAAGCTTCCACCACAAAGGCCCTGAAGACAAAAGCCAGAATAAAGGCTACGATCAGGGATTCGATGGTTTCTTTAAAGGACTGGGCGACACTTTTGGAATGTGAGTGCTTGTTTGTCGAGGTCATGATTTATCTTTCAGGAGAGAGTGAGGAAAACGAATCTTTTGACGAGGTCATTAAGATGTATTTTATGCTATAAAGTCGTTATCGTCGGAAGATGCGGTGAGCTTCTATTTTTATCCAGGGCCAGCCTCACGGCGCCTATACGTTACCTGTCAATAGGGAGTTCGTCAAGGGTGTTAAGGGGGGATTGTGGCAAGCCGAAAAAAAAAGGACGCATCAGACAGGTATATGACGCGTAAAAGTGTCATTTTTAGGGGTAAAAATGACAATTTTTAAAGAAAAATAGTTTTTATGCTTGACAGTTCGAAATTTCATGCGATTATCTAGGTATTCTATATTATTGGTCCCTTAATCGTGGGATTTGGAATGTGTATTCCACCCCGTGCAGAAATAGTGAATTGCCGCAGTGAGGTAGCTGTGATAGAGGGATGACTCTGAAATTTTGGAAAGGATTGTTTCTATGGCAGATAATGCTAAGAAAAATGAAGGTAAAGTTGCCGAAAAACCAGCAGGTGGCGAAGCTCAAGTGAAAATCACTCTGGATGATAAGAACGTGGACGCTTCTTATTCTAATTTCTGTCGTGTAACCGGGACGCCGGAAGAAGTTCTGGTGGATTTTGCATTGAACCCGAATCCGTTTGCCCGTGTCGATCAGAATATCACGATCGACCGTCGTTTGGTTCTGAACCATTACACGGCCAAGCGTCTTTTGGCGGCTTTGCAGCAGACGATTATGCGTCACGAGCAAAACTTTGGCGTGATCGAATTGAATGTGCAGCGTCGTATCTCAGGACCTCCAGCCGACAAGAAGTAACTGGTGACTGGGGTTGTTTTTGGTTTAAGTGTTGACAGCGACCAAAAGTAAAAAACAAATAAAAACCGCCCGAATCTGGATCTTTGCCAGGTTCGGGTGAGTTTTTAGCAGTCAACGCCCTAAAGACGCCGCATCAAAAGTATCGTGAAGCGATGATTCTGGTTTTCAATCGATATTATGACTTATTAATATCGACGCCCACGGCTACCGCCGATTTGCATCGCTCAATTCGCCCTCGAAGATATGGAAAACAGGCGTCAAATCCTGATCTATCGGGATATGACGTTGGCGTCAATCGTGACTTTTGACCCAACCAATCTGTTAAGTCAGAACTTTTCCAGAATCTCGACAATCGGGGAAGCTCTCGGGTCAGGAGTTAAAATCGGCTCAGGGGTTCGATGGTGCATGAGACTCGCTGGGTAATTTTTGCCAAAAGGCCGCGAGAAAAGCGATTTTTTTGATTTTGAAAGTCGAAAAAAGGCGAAAAGGACAGAAAAAATAAAAAAAAATAAAAAATGTGGTTGACACTTGAAACGCAGAACGGTAAATAGTTAAGTTAAATGCCGATTTAATGGCATTGGATCTTCGTATTATTAGTGTTGATAGTGGAGATATTGGATTGCGGAAGCGAGTCGTACTGGATTACTGTATCAGGGGGGCAGCTCGTTTGCCGCTGTTGCCAAAAATGGAGTTTTCAGTAGTGCCAGGGACAGGGCCAGAGGTATAATTTGAATCCAATCGATGTTTTCAAATCGCCAAATATCGGTTTCTGGGTTGACATGTGTTTCAAGGAGGTCTATAGTCGTACTTATGAGAGTGGCGATTTTCGACTTGCCAAGTGGGACCTGCGGACTGTATAGTTAAGCCCTGGATGGCAAAGTCGTTGAAAAATATAAAAATATTCAAAATTATTTAACTTATAGGGCAGAAAAAGCAGACAAATACTACATGGAGGAAAAGAACGCATAGAATTTGTATAAAAAAAATCTGGAATTCGGCGGGGTGCCGAATATCGAGCTAATATAAACAGTTAATTATATAGTGTAAAAATTTGAAACTAACGTGAAATCATAATGGTTAACAAATAACCTAAGAGTCGTCGCGATTTTAAGGAGATACTCAAATGGCTAATGGGCTAAGTAAACTAATCAAACGAGCAAGAAAGCAAGTGAATTCTGCTTCAACGCTAAAAGGACGCTTCAACCGACTGGGTAGTCGATTGAACGTGGAAGAACTGGAAGACCGGATTGCACCGGCCGCTGGTGATATCGGTGGTACCGGGGCATTTTCTGGTGCAAACCCAGAAGTAGCAACGCTAACTACCGGGCAAACGGTAACCTTGGATCTGGGTACTGACGTTTGGACCCTAACCGCTACGGGCGGATTTGCCAACGATATTGTCATCACATTTGATAATGCCGATGGTGCTGCTACTAAAATTTCATCGATTGACTTCGGTAACGCCGGAGCGCTTGACGTTGACACCACTCTGACGGCGACCAACAGCAATGCGACCGTAACCAATACGCTGACGATCGATGATATTATCGATACGAGTGATAATGTCGGTGCAGTGAGTCTTGCTGGAAATAACGCTACTATATCAGCGGGCATTACCGTTGCAGATGTTAACCTTAGCGACACTGAAATTGATACAATGACTGTTGGTTCAGTTACCGCTATTACAACCGTTGAAGATATTAGCGGCAGCTTAACGGCTACTACTTCAATTGGTGCTATTGCTTCGATTTCAAATTCACTGACAGGTACAGTGACCGCTGGTACATCCCTGGGGGCCGTGACAGTTGGTACAGACCTGACCGGTAACCTGGTCGCTGGTTCAACCATTGGTAACATTACCGCGGGTAATGATATTACCGGTGACATCACCGCGACAACCACCGTTGGTAACGTAACAACCACCGATGGTAGTATCACATCTGCATCCGCCATTTCCGGTACCGCAGTGGGTAATATTACTGTTGACGTGGATGACAGTGGGACCAATGAGTCAATGGCCGGTACAGTGACGGCATCAACAGGTGCCATTGGTACTTTAACTGTGGGTGAAGGTGACTTTTCCGGTACCCTGACCGCCACCGCCGGTGCTGTTGGCAATATAACCGTTGGCAATGATATTTCTGGTGATGTTACAGCCGGAACGACCGTTGGAACCGTGACAACCGTTGATGGTAGTATCACATCTGCATCGGCTATTTCCGGTACCGCAGTGGGTAATATTACTGTTGACTCCGATGGCAGCGGATCTGATGAATCAATGGCCGGTACAGTGACGGCATCAACAGGTGCCATTGGTACTTTAACTGTTGGCGAAGGTGACTTTTCCGGTACCTTAACCGCCACCGCCGGTGCCGTTGGCAATG
>JAIPFO010000072.1 GCA_021736565.1 Phycisphaerae bacterium
CATTATGAGTGGCGATAATGTCAAAAGCATGAGTTAATAAAGCGTCACCGGCTAAAATCGCCAGTGCTTCGCCAAAAACCTTGTGATTGGTCGGACGACCACGCCGGATGTCATCATCGTCCATGGCAGGCAGGTCATCGTGGATCAGGGAATAGGTATGAACCATCTCCATAGCGACCGCCGCGGGCATGGCGATATTCTGTGTTCCGCCGCCACATGCCTGATAGGCCAGGATGATCATGGCCGGCCGTAGTCGTTTGCCGCCCGCCTGCAAGCTGTAGCGCATTGCTTCCTGGAGTATCCTGGGTGCCAGCCCCATATGAGCGAGGTACGCTTCTAATGCTTTGTCCACATCTCGGGCGATCTGGCTAAAACGCTCATTAAATGGAATATGATTGATCATAGTGACCTATTTTAGGCATATATTTGGTTTTTGCGAAAAAATTTTTGACGATTTCTGATATTTTTTAATTAATGCCAGTGTCATTCGTATTGTTGGGGCCCGTTTTTGGTACCTTAAAGGGCTATTTTAAATACGTTTTTTTTTTGACGCGGAAATCTTAAATTAATCAATATATTGTATATGTAATTATCGGACATAAACAGGTGTTAACATGGGGCCTATAGTTAAGATACCTAATTTTATAGCGTCCTATATCTCGTAAGTCTTCATGGAAAAAGGCCGATAACAATTTCGAGATGCCGATAACTGTACTGAAAGCGGGGGTATAGGATATTATTATTCGATCAGGATTTCTTCAAGTTTTCTAAAGTGGTCAGACGATAAAACTACTGTGATAAATGAGTGACAACCATTTATGGCTTACAAGATGTTGTGGTCCGGAGGATCACTGATGCGGCAACGGACGCCAAAATTATTACAAAACCTCAGATAGACATTGAAAGCCAGGATGTTTCGACATCCGTGTCAAAAGTACAAAGCGAAGCCTTTTTTACTATTGAAAAGCGAATATCTTCGTGACAGATGACTTTTGATGGGCTTTTTAATGACACACCAGGAGTAGTTCTCTTGTCTATGTGTGGCAATGTAGTAGCAGAAAAAACATTACGGAGTAATATAATTATGAGCCAAGTCAATGGAATTAGCGGATACCGGCAGCTACCGGCAGTTCAACAAACACAAAACAGATCGTCTAAAGGAATCGAAGCGATATCCTCAGTTAGTAGCAAGCCGGATTCGGTGGAAATCTCACCGACAGCACAGCTATTGAGTAAAATATCGATGTTTCCGGAGATTCGACAGGAAAAAGTAGAAGAGATCAGAACGCAACTGGCCAATGGGACATACGATATCGATGGGAAATTGCCAGAAGCGATCGATAAATTTTTAGATGATTATGAGTGGTGAACATAAGTGACGCCAGCATCATAACATAAATAGATGATTTAGGGTATAAAGGCAGGCTTTTTTGGGCCTGCCTTTTTTAATGGGCTGATTTTTAAATGATGATACTGGCGTTATAAGTGTTTTTTGGCCCGTTTTCTGGGTCTTTAAGGTCGATTAAAACGATGGAAAATTATTTTTAACGTGGGAATCATTGTTGACGTTGACGAAAAAAGTGGTTATTTACGGGTAACAAAGTTGATAGCGTCCAGGATTGGGGGATCAAAAAAAATATGGTGAGGCCAGCGTCCTATCCCGAAAGATCGGGATTTGGAGCCTTTTTTTGTATCTCAAGGGGCAATTAGAAGTTGGTAAAACTTTTTTTGACGTGGGAATCTATGGCACGAATCTCTTGGTTGCTTGCATTATGTGAGAATTTTGCATAGCATATGAGTACTTCAGCACTCTACCGGGTTTTTCGTGGGGGGTGCGATAATGTAGATTTTTTTGACGCCAGCGTCCCGGGTATTTTTGGGACTTGCTTTCCGCATCTTAAAGGCGGACTCTGCCTTTGGTGGATCCCTTTTGAGGCGGAGTCTATTTTGAGCCAGGAGAAAATATCATGTTGCAATGTAACGAATGCGAATTTTTTATTCGAGATGAGCTGACCGGGCGAATTGCGTTAAAGTGTGACCCGTTCAGTACGATAAAAGAACCCGCCT
The DNA here is from genome assembly GCA_021736565.1 of Phycisphaerae bacterium. Taxonomy (GTDB): domain Bacteria; phylum Planctomycetota; class Phycisphaerae; order Sedimentisphaerales; family SM23-30; genus JAIPFO01. Next base: position 2,068 of record JAIPFO010000072.1, read on the forward strand.
GTCTGCAAAAAATGCAGCTCATGCGGATGGAGGGCCTGGTGCAGATGTACCAGACGATGCTGAACTGGAATCAGAAACTGGCGCCGATGCAGGAACAGATGTTTGAATATATGAAACGGGAAATGAACGATATCGAAGATAGCGACAGTTGGAAATATGATGCCGAAAGCGAAGAGGATTATAATCCTGCAGAGGATAGTGACGATGATATCAAGGATGCATACTGATCCTATATTTTATAATAACTAAACTTGATTCCCGCGTCATACTATTTATGACGCGTTGATCGGGTTGTTTTATCAACGATGTTATTCGTTGATATTGACTTTTGACGCAACTATCAGAGAAAGGTAATATACGATGGATCCATCCATTTTTAAAGCGTATGATATTCGGGGTTTATACCCGGAACAGATTGATGAAGATGCGGCCTGGAAGATCGGCCATGGTTCGGCACAGTTTTTGAGGTCGCTACTGCAAGGGTATGAACGCGGTCTTGAGAGTATGCAAACGCTGGTCGTGGGGCGGGATATGCGTTCGCACAGTCCGTCAGTGGCAGGGGCACTGATCAAAGGGATTACCGGGTCGGGGGCCAATGTGATAGATATCGGCATGATCGATACACCGCAGGCTTATTTCGCGATCAATCATCTCAAGACCTGTGGTGGTATCCAGGTCACCGCCAGTCATAACCCCTCACAATATAACGGGTTCAAAATCAGCGGACAGTTGGCCCGGCCGATCAGTGGTGATACGGGATTACAGGAGATTAAACATATTGCAACTTCCCTGCGCCATACCGAAGCGGCGGGTCAGGGTAAAGTCGTTCAGATGGATTTAGCTGAGCCGTATAAGCGTCATGTTCGCAGTTTTCTTGACAGCAATCTGAAAAAGCTCAAGATCGTCATTGACGCTTCTAATGGGATGGCGGGCAAGTGGGTGCCGATTATCTTTGGCGATCTGGACATTGATATTACCAAGATCAACTTTGAGCATAACGGCACATTCAAGCACGACCCCAACCCGCTGGTGGAGGCGAACCTGGCGGAATTGAAACAGGCGGTCCTGGATAAAAGGGCCGATATGGGGATGTGTTTTGATGGTGATGCCGACCGATTGGTCGTTGTGGATGAAAAGGGCAAAACGATAGGTTGTGATATTTTAACGGCATTGCTGGCGTGCGAGTTTTTGAAAAAGAGCCCCGGTTCGACGATCGTGTATGATCTGCGGTCCAGCCGTATGGTGGCGGACGAAGTGAAAAAGGCCGGCGGGGTGCCCCGACGTGAGCGTGTGGGCCATTCGTATATGAAAAAGACGCTCAAAGAGAGTAAGGCGGTTTTCGGCGGCGAGCTGAGCGGTCATTTTTACTATCGTGATAATTTCTTTGCCGATAGCGGGATGATCACCCTGGTGCAGGTGTTGAATATTCTTTCGGCGAGCGATAAGCCCATTAGTGAAATGGTTGCGCCACTGCTACAGTATAAGAGCACTGGCGAAGTGAACTTTGAAGTCGAAGATAAGAAAGGCATGATGGATGCCCTGGCGGAAAAATATGCTGATGGCAAAATCGATTATCTCGACGGGGTCACGGTTCAGTATAAAGACTGGTGGTTTAACTGCCGGCCAAGTAATACCGAGCCGCTGCTGCGACTGATCATCGAAGCCGACGATGCTGCGACACTCAATGAAAAGTTCAGCGAACTAAAGGGGATGCTGGGCGAGCCGGTGGATCATTGATCGATAAGACATTGTAATAAAGGCCATGCCCAAGAACAGGCATGGCCTTTTTTTTCTTTTCATTTTTCATCCGGTGACCAGTTGTCGGTTCTAAAGGGGGAGGCGGGCAGGCCTTCTTTGTTGTAGAGGTTGGAGTCGTTGGGGTTTACGGCCCAGGCGTATCGGACGGCGACGGGTTTTTTAACCTGATCGGATGAGACGATCACGGCGTTTCGGAACAGGCGGGCGTTGGCCCGGACGAACTTTTTATCTTCGCCGGCGATGGCGAAGGTTTTCAGGGCGTCGCCTGTGAATGTCAGGCCGGAGCCGACATGGTCAAAGTTGATGATGACTTTATCGTTAACGAACGATATGGATCTGTAGATTGGGCCTGAATAGACGATGTCTTTGCCATAATCTTTGGCCAATGCCCAGAGGGCCAGCCGCCTGCCAACATCTTGTTTGTTTTTGGGGTGGATATTCTTTGCCTCGCCGATATCGATGGTAACGGCCATGCCGGTATTGGGGACATCAAGTGTTTTGAGCATGTCTTCGCGAACGATCATCCAGCCGGCGTTGGGGCTGTTGGCCATGAATTCGGAGGGATTTTTCTGTGGGTCACGGTAATTGGGGAGCTGAACGTAATAGAAGGGAAAGTCGCCGCGGCCCCACCGTTCCCGCCAGTTGGTGATCAGTGCAGTGAGCTGGTCTTTGTAGAGGCCGGGGATGCCACTGCGGGAGTTGGCTTCGCCCTGATACCAGATCGCCCCGCGGAGTGCGAAGGGGGCCAGGGGGTTGATCATGGCGTTGTAGAGATTGGAGGGGTAGTTTTGACTTTTCAATGGCTCTGTTTTGGGGCTAGGTTTTCCGGGTATTTTTTCGTTGTTGGTCCTGGCCTTTTTGGCGGCCTGCTTCCATTGGGTCAGGGCTTTCTCGTAGCGGACCTTTTCGTTCTTCTTGTCTTGGTCACTCCAGGCTTTGGTATCTTTCCATCGATTCAGTACGACGTCGATATTGGGGAGTTTATCAAAATAGCTCCTGGCGGTCCAGGCCTCCACCGCGGTGCCGCCCCAGGCGGATTGGATCAGTCCGATGGGGACATTGAGGTTCTGATGAAGTGTACGGCCAAAGAAGTAGGCGGTACCGGAAAAGTCCGCGATGGCTTCGGGCGAACAGGCTTGCCAGTTGCCCTGGCAATCGTCTTGGGGCGTGTTGCTGACTGCCCGGGCGACTTTGAACAGGCGAATCTGGGGAAAATCGGCAATGGCGACTTCGGCCAGGCCATTTTGGCAGCGGCTCACGGTCATGGCCATGTTCGACTGGCCTGAACAGAGCCAGACTTCACCGATGAGGACATTGTTCAGGGTTATTGTATTATTTCCCGTGATGGTAACGGTGTAGGGGCCGCCGTAGGAGGGGGTGGTCAGCTTGATCTGCCATTGACCTTTGGCATCGGCGGTTGTTTTTTGAGGGAGGCTGTCGGGCCAGTTGGCGGTAACGGTGATTTTTTCGTCCGGTTCGGCCCAGCCCCAGAGGGGGGCATCGGTTTGCTGTTGCAGGACCATATTCGCATTGATCACGGCGGGGAGCTTGACATCGGCGTGGGCCAGTAAGGGCAAGGTTAAAATCAGGGTGACGAATGACAGGATTGTACGTTTTAGAGACAATAGCATAGAACGTTCCTCAATAAAGTTTCATTTTGAGACTCAAGTAAGACGCCGGCGTCAAAAGTATTTATGGAGCCTGTTTTCCGCCTCTTAAGGGGTGATTCTAAAGACGTAAAACACCTCTTGACGCCAGCATCAAGTATGGTTTTTTTATAATCAACCGCCGATTGTACAACGAAGTCAGATTTCAAGCAAGAGATACTTGTCGGCCGTTTACCGGCAAGATAGAATGAGAGTGTAAATGAATAAATGAATTTACGGCCACGGTAACGCCGCATGGTGAGGTGATAGTGCGTGTGTTTTCTCAAGGTGTTGAAGAATGAATATATACCTTCATTCTCAAATCTGTCTTATTTGTGATTACCGCAACAGGAAGTGGGGGGGGCCTTGCTTTGACTTAAATATTTGTACAGATCACTGGCGATAAAATAGAGCAGTAAAGCAGAGAGGGTTCCCGCCGCGATGATATTGACGATCTCCGGCAGAGGGTGGATATGATGGGATTGGATGGCGGTGCCTGTCAGGAGCCAGTCGAAGGTGAACCCCAGGGTGATGCTCAGGGTCGCGACAGTTGCCAGGTAGATGGTCAGTGTGGTTTTGCCAAAGGTACGTAAGATCGCTCCGATCGTGGCGATGTTCGTAGTGGGGCCGGCCATCAGGAGTACCAGGGCCGAACCGGGGCTCATCCCGGCAGCGATCAGCGAAGCGGCCAGCGGCACCGAGGCCGTTGCGCAGACATACATAGGCAGTGAAATAACCAGCATGGTCAGCATGCCCAGAATGCCCTGCGTGATGGTGATATCTTTGAGTGCCCCTTCCGGGATCAGGGTGCTGATGATCGCGGCGATAATAATGCCGACGATCAGCCAGCGATAGATATCTCGCAACAGGGTAATAAACGCAAAGTGAAATGGTTCACGAAAGCTTTTAGGCCCGGCAGGTGTATGAGTTTTCGGGTTATCACATGGGGTGGAGTTATTGGAGCTGTTTTTCCCCTGGTGACAGCAGCAGCTTTCTTTCGGCTGGGTTTCGGTCGGGAGGGGGGTCTTATCGAACAGGTTAACCAGCATCCCTCCAATTAATCCACTGATCAGGGCGCTGACCACTTTGAAAATCGCAAAAGGCCAGCCTAAAAAAGTCGCGCAGACCAGGATGGAATCAACCCCCGTTTGAGGGGTGCTGATCAAAAAACCGGTCACGGCCCCCGTGGAGGCCCCATCTTTTTTCAGCCCGATCGCTGCGGGGATGACACCGCAAGAGCATAACGGCATTGGCACGCCGATAGCCACAGCCTTAAAAACATCACTAAATCCCTTGCCGCCGAGATGTCGTTTGACCAGCCCCTTTGGCAACAGGACATGCAGAATGCCCGCGATGAACATGCCCAGCAGGAGCCAGGGAGAGAGCTCCAGCATCAGACGCCACAGTTCGTAAAAAAAAGTTTGCAATGTTTCCATGGAGGTCTTTCAGAAATACTTATTATGCTTCCCACGTCAAAAGTCGATTTGCGTCCTATAAATCACCCTTTAAGATGTGGAAAATGGTCTTCAAGCCCCGGCGGGCCGGGAATGACGCTGGCGTCCATTACGCTCTGACTCATTATAGTTCAGGGCATCCCAAAAAGACAAATGGTGATTGTTTATTTCAAGGTATATTTATCTTCATTTTTCACAACCTGTCCCCTTTCATGGACCGGGTCATGTTGGAAATAGATCATCCAATTCTCCTGGCAGGCCCTGGGGAGTATTTCCATTTTTTCCTGGGCCGTCAAAACCGCGTTATTATCATAGGCGGTAATAAACGGGATATGTAATAGCGCGGCGGTCGAGATCGTGTCGGAGGGGAAATAGCATATTCCCTCATCCGTACGCGTCAATACCGTCTGCATGGCGGGAGTATGCCCTGAGGTTGGCTCGACCGAAACGTCCGGTGAAACATCCACCGCTCCGTTCAGTAATTTTAACTTGGGATTATCCCGCAGCCAATCCATATAAACCGGCAAAAAACTGGCCCGGTCCTTAGGCGACGGGGCCAGTGCCCATTGCCAGTGTTCGGCCTGAACATAAATGTCGGCATTATAAAATGTCGGGGCAATACCTTCGTCTGTTTGCGTGATCAATCCGCCGGCGTGGTCGAAGTGGAGATGGGTAATAATGATATCAGTAATTTCACCTGGGGTAAGCCCATACGGTTTGAGGGCCTGATTGAAATCAAAATCGGGCTGCCCGAGGCAATAGATCTTGTTGAACTTTTCGTTGTGGTAGTTTCCGATTCCGGTATCGACCAGGATTTTCCGGTCACCGTCAATGATCAACAGGACCCGGACCGCCAGGAGAACCCGGTTTTTATCATCCGGCGGGCATTGCTTTTGCCATAACACTTTAGGCACCACCCCATGCATGGCCCCGCCATCGAGTCGAAATGAGCTTGTATTAATAGAATAAAGTTCAGCCATGGGCAAAAAACGGATCAAGGAATAAATGATGGAGTCTATTTGAGTCCTATGGTACTTATTATTGTGCTCGATCGGATGCGTGATGATCGCAGTGCTGTTAGCGTGCAATGCGAAACATGTATGCCACTTTCGGGCATGTATACGAAAGGCAACTCATTGTTTATCCATCATATATCATGTGTTATGCAATAAGCCACAAAAAAACCGGCAAAATAAATAAGATTCCCATATCAAAAGTGATTTTTACCTTTTTCTACATCCGCTTTTGCCGAGGCTAACTGGAAATGAAGCATCCCTCCAACCTTTGTCTGCTGGTCATATAACGACACGCCAATACAAGAGCCCAGTGAATACATAATGATAACGTCCTTCGGGCGATTTGAGACGCGAGCGTCTGGGAATAATAACTTTCACGCAAGCCTTTTTTTAAAACATCCTACCTGTTGAACCCTGCGTTGACAGTTTTTATATCAACGAATGACGACATTGAACCAGCAGAAGGGGCAAAGCTTTTTTTAAAAAACAACACTTTTTTATGATAAAAAAGTGCGGGTATCTTATTGCCTGGCCGCGTTGGCCGTCGAGGAGCGAGCCTGCTGTATGGCCCAGTTGTTATCGTTTTTAGAGTTGGACGTGACTGCCTTTGAGCGTCGTGACCACCGAGTCAATATCAGACCGCTGCGAAAGGTCCAATACCGGCGCCTTGACCGTGACGGTCTTATAACGCTTCTTGAGTGTGTCAATGGTATATTGTACCGCGTCAGGCAGTTCCAATTCGCCGCGGGGCGAGGGTGAAATGTTTTTACAGGCGGTAAAGATTTCCGGGCCGAATCGCCAGCAGTTCATACTCAATAAAACCGGTTCGGGTAGCTGGGCCAGTGTCTGTTCGTCGGGTTTTTCGATGATCTGGGTCATGTAATTATGCTCGTCCGTTTTAATGACCGCAAATTTCGTGACCCGTTCTGCAGGGATATTGCCGGCGAGCATGCTCTTTCTGTCAAAACCCGCCAGTCCCGGTTCGGTCAATTCCCGCAGGCCGACCAGCGATTCCATGGGGTAATAATTGTCGGAATTGATCACCAGGATAGGGTCACCATCGGAAAATTTCTCAGCCGCCGCCACCGCATCGGCGGTACCCAGTGGTTTTTCCTGGATGGCAAAGTCGATGGTGATCCGGGTGGGGCTGAGCGTCTGGCCATAATATTCACGAACCTTATCATGCTCCGGGCCAATGACCAGGCAAATGTGTTTATAGCCGGCATCGGCCAGGTTGTGCATGACATAATCCAGGAAGGGCCGGTCAATCGGGATCATCGCCTTGATCCCCATATCGGCAATGGCCGCCTGCTCCTTGCTCATGGTCGCGTTGTTATCTTCTTTTCGCATTCGAGTGCCCAGTCCACGCGCCAGGATCACTGCTTTGTTCATTGTGGTATTGTTCATTTAAATCTCACTTTTCGAATTTCAATTAAGTTTGCCTGTTTGGCGTATTGTTGGCCCTTATTGTATGGGCGTTATATCTGTTTGTCAAAGTTTATAATACGGGGTTCAACGAGTTGACTGTCGCACTTTTAGTGTTCTACTTCCTTCTCCAGAAGGGGGCTTTTCATGCTATTTGAATGATAAACACTTTCGGAGATGACCTCGAAAGTCAGTCAAATAATCCGAATGGTATTCTAGCCGCCCCGTGGCGGGTTTTCGATAAATTGATCACAATTAATAAATACGAATGGACTCAACGGTGAAAAGGTCGCTCAATGCTTCGTATCGAAAAAGATAATTGATTGTAGAAAAGGTTTATGATGCCGGCGTCAATATGGGCGTTACAATGGCCCAGCTGGCAGCCGAGAGGATCAGGGCGACCAGTGGTGTCAATACCCAGCCGATGCCAATCCGCCCCAGGGTTTTAAATTGCATCGCCTGAGCACCCCGCATCAGGCCAATGCCCATGATCGCCCCGACGATTCCCTGGCTGGTACTGACCGGCACGCCAATCATGGCAAATATATGCAGGGTAAAGGACATGGCGGCCACTGCCACCAGGGAGGTAAAGGCATCCAGCGGCATGATCCCGCTGCCAACGGTGAACATGACCCGTTTGCTAAATGTGATGACACCCAAGGCCATTGTGACCCCCCCCAGCAGGACCAGGTGTTGGTCGGTCACCCCGGCGATCCGGCCGTTGGCAAAGATGCCGGTGGCGTTGGCTACATTATTAGCGCCCAGTGCGTAGGAGCCATAGACCCCGAAAATCAGCAACCCACTCCAGAGGATCTTGTCGCGGGTCAGGATACTCATCGGGACCTGGGATATCCCGAAGCCCAATAGTTTGTAAACCACGCAGGCAATGATCATCGCGCCCAGCGGGGTGGCCAGCCAGCAGATGACCACCTTGAGCAGGAGTGACCATTCCATGGTTCCGGTCGCCAGTGAAATGCCCGAAATGGCTCCAACAATTGCCTGAGAGGCACTGACCGGTAATCGAAATAACGTCATCGCGGTGACGGTCGTTGCCGCCGCAATCGAGGCAATGGTCAGGCCGGTCATGTTCTGACGGGTTACAAAATCTCCCAATGTCGCCAGACCTGCCTGTCCCTGTAAAAAGGCCCCGGCAATGATCGCCGCACTGCATAACAGGGCGGCCTTGCGAAAGCTGATGATTCGAGACGCCACGGCGGTACCAAAAACATTAGGCGCATCGTTGCCCCCCAGGGACCAGCCCAGAAATGCCCCCCCCGCAAGTGGCAAAAATGATATCATTTATGAAATATTTCCTGCGTAAAAGAGGTCAAATCATCCGCTTGGCCGCAATAACCCTGATGCGATCCCCGGCGTTTTCGGCCTTATCGGTAATCCCGGCCATATTGACAACGACATCCCGAAGCAATATTTTCTGCATATCGCTATAAATCGCCGAGCCAAAAATCTTCTCAATCAGATTCATTTCAACCACATCCGCATCACTTTCTAATTGATCGATCTTGCCAATCGCTACGGTCGCACTGGTAAAATCGCTGAACAGTTTGCCCGCGGATTCCAGTAGCGCCTCGATACACAAATCTCCGAGCCGGAGTAACTCCACGATCATCGTTCGCAACTCCTCTGGGAGTTTGATGTGATGGGTCAGGATCATCCCCAGGGTGCTTTCAGTCTGATTGGGGACCTTGTCCATCATTTCCAGCAGGTTAAGGATATCCCCACGAGACTCTGGGAAAATGGATTTGCTGTACAACATAACGCCAATTTCACGTCGAATATCATCGGCACGGCTCTCTAGTTTATGCACCTTATGATAGTCGTCAGTCAGTTGCTCCCGGTCCCCGCACTGGTAATATCGCATTATCGCGTCAAGAAAACCCTGGTAGCACTCTGAGACGGTCTGGCGATACAGGTCAAGCTGTCCTTCCACTTTTTTTTGTTTGTTCACAAATATCATGACGTCACTTCCATCTGAACTTTTGAAAAAAATCCAGTTTCACGTTAAAAGCGGGTATGTAAAAAACAAATATCAGCCATACGAATGATGCCGGCAACAAAAAAAGCCTCCTGCGATTCAAATTAAGGCAGAAGGCTTTGAGAGTTACTTTGCAGGATCTTGCGACTGAAGATCTACTCTTGGTTTAACCGGGGTCTGCCGACGGGCATAGGTTTTAGCGAGCGTTTGAATTTTTTTTCCAGGGAGGCGATGAACTTATCGGACCCCATGGGCCGCCCTGTCTGGGTGTGGATACGAATCTTCTTACGGGTTGCCTCATCAAGTTTTTTGGCTAATGTTTTAGACCAGGTATTACGTGACCGCTTCAGCGGCCAGGTATTTAAGCTTAGGAGGCCATGCTCATCTTCCCATGTTATGTGGGCCTGGGCAGACGACCAGCGATATTCCTCAGCGACTTGAACCCGCCCCTCATAAACGGGCTGACATTCCACATAGCGGGCAAATTCCGACCTTAATTTATCATCAATAATGCACGACTGAAAGCGATTGTGCCAGAAGGGCGCCACAATTTTTCGCTTCTTTGCGATATAATTGGAATAATCAAATAAGGTCCGCCCAATTACTCTGGGCAACGAATCTTTTTTAAGCGGTACGATTAATAGGTTAAAATGATGACGCATTAGACACCATGCCAGTATATCGGCTTTGTACGAAGC
>JAIPFO010000073.1 GCA_021736565.1 Phycisphaerae bacterium
CTGTCGTTAAATTAAGATTCTCTATTGGTAAAGAGACCCCCGAGACTCCGCTGACCCTGAAGAACATTGGCGATAGACTTGGCCTGACCAAGGAGCGGATACGTCAGATACAGAACAAGGCCCTTGGTAAACTCCGCGTCGTTGCCGAAGACAGGTTCATTCTGTCCTGAAGCGGAACCTATTCTACCGAACGTTTTCGTTTACCCAAAAGGACAATGTCCCGAAGGGCCTCGGTTTTCTTGGCCTTCATCCATTGTTCTTCAAAGTCATCATGCTGTATGATCTGGCAAATGGCCGCCAGGGACTGCAAGTGGAACGGCCGTTCGTCCCGGGAGCCAATCAGGAAGAAAACGGTGTGTACTTTCGGGTATTTTTGAGAAAAGGCAATCCCTTCCTTACATCGTGCCAGGAGGATATCGAAACGATTTTCTCCTGGAATGACGATGTGGGGAATGGCCAGGAACTGATTCAAGACCGTGGAGCTTTCTTTTTCCCGCTCCAGAAACAGGTTGTATAATTCGTCAGCACTGACCTGGATATCTTTTGCTATGGCTTCTGCAGATTTTCGAAAGAAATTTTCAAGAGAGATTCCTTCTTCAATGTCAAGGACAGGGCAACTTTCGATCAGGTGGTCGAATCGGTCTTTAAGGACTTCATCTCGCTCATGAATAATTTCTTTCAGTTCAGATTCTAATGCATGTGTTGTCAGTTCCCGGTCCGTGATCCGTTCGATCAGGTGCAGCAGGGCGTATTCCTGGTCGGCCCGTTTTCGTCCATAGAACCAATAAACAATGAACCCCAGTACTGCCAGAACACAACTGGAGATAAATGCTTCCAGCCCGATCTTAAACATCAGGACGCTCAGTCCAATAATCCCGACCAGTTGTACCCATGGGTATAATGGGGTTTTAAATTCCGGTCGATAGTTCTGTATTCGGCTCTCCCGCAGAATGACAACTGCAAAACAGGTAAACATATAGGTTAAAATCAACACACTGGAGGCCGCCTTGACCAGCACCTTGACATCGATAAAGATCGCCACCATAATAATAATCCCGGTCAGAAGGATTGAAATGTGCGGGGTTTTGAATCGGGTGTTGATCGTTGCAAAAGGTTTCGGCAGCATTTCGTCACGTGCCAGGGCCAGCGGGTACCGCGAGGCGGCCATAATTCCCGAATTGGCCGCAGTGACAATAGCGAGCATCGCTGCCAGAATCATAAGATTTTTAGTAAAATTACTTGAAAAGGCAACAGCAGTATCACTGAGGGGTGATTTGGAGCCTGCTAAATTTTCGCCCATCACTCCAATGGCAACAAAGATCGTCAGCATGTAGATCAGGCAGATAACCAGCAGAGAAAAAATCATTCCCAGGGGCAATACTTTGCCCGGGTTTTTCACTTCCTCGGCGATACTGGCTACTTTGAGTAAACCTCCGTAACTAATAAACACAAAACCTGCTACGGTAATGATGGAATTCCAACCTTTGTCCATAAAAGGTACAAAATTATGCGCCTCCAGATGTCCCACGCCCCGTCCGCAAAAATATAACAAAATGACCAGGAGTCCCGCGACCAGGTAAACTTGCACGCGACCGGCCTCTTTGGCCCCAATGGCATTGAGGGCCAGAAATGCGGCACAAAATAGAACCGCCAGTACATGGATATTGACCTCCGGGCCAATTGTCTTGATTGCAATACCAGCCAGAACAGCCAGGAAAACCAGTTCATAGGCACTCTTGAGTACCAGTGAGAGCCATGTGATCAGTCCGTAAACTGTTCCTGTTGCCGCACCCATTGACCGCGTGACATAAAAGTATGTCCCGCCGGCTTTGGGCATTGCCGAGGCGAGTTCTGCTTGTGAGAGCAACCCGGATAAGGCGAGTAACCCGGCCAGGAGGTAAGAGATCAGGATTGCCGCCCCTCCCAGTTCAAAGGCCAGGCCGGGTAGAATAAACAAGCCCGAGAGCATCGCGCCAGTTGATATGCAGAAAACATCCAGAAGATTCAGTTCTTTTTTTAAGTTCATTGGTATCTCGCTAATAGAAATATCGATTAAAAGAGGGGGCTTTTAACCGTAACTCTTTAAATATTATAATGGTAAGATGCTGTCTTATCGGTAATCCTCATGAGGATATGGGTAAGATACGTTTTAAATTGAGTTTTTTCAATGCGAATTTTTAAATAAAGCCATCAATGTTCGGACAGATTTCGAACTATAGATAATATAAATCCTTTATATGAAAGGTTTTAGCTGATTCATTAAATCCTTACGATGTGCTTGTAGGGCAATATTTTTTGTTATCGTCCCAAAGGTCGTGGCTGATGGTGGAGGGAAAATATTACAAAGCGGGCAGTATCGGCAAGAACCGCACTGGTAAGGGGGGCACTTTTTTCTTTCCCGCTTGGCTTGTATTTCCGGGCTCAGGATTCCAGGGCGAAATATTGCCCCCGAAAGTCCTGTCAATCATTTATTCAGGCGTTTCCCCTTCGTTATTCGCTTGCGGCACGGATGAACTGGCAAAATCATACGCTCCGGAATCGACAAAAAATACGACATTGATCCCATCTTTCCCGAGGTAGGTTACGCCGTTTGTTTTAGTTGCCGGTTTACCTGACTCCAGAACATCTTTGATATTTTGAGCAGGGATATAAACTATGGCCGTTGTGTTGACGGGGATTTCGAAGTGGAAGTTTCCGGTCGTTCCAGTCCGAGACCAATTGCTCACCATGGTTCCATAATAGGAACCAATGGTCGTGTTGCCATAGGTCAGGTCGCCGACGAGGCTTGGCTTTATCACAAAGCTTTTCATGCCTTCAGGGGCTCGAATTCTACCTGCCAACGTCCTTCAGTGTCAGGTTTTGCGGTTTTCGCCTGGCCGGCGAATTCAACGCTCACCTGCTCGCCCTGGTCGGCCCAGCCCCAGATCGTAACCTCAACCCCTCTTTGCAGAATCATGTGATCCGTGAGGATCTGGGGGAGTTTAACCTCTGCGTATGCGAGCGAAGTAATAGCGAGCGTTATCATTATAGCTGTGAACTTTTTCATTTATGCACTCTTTGTTACAGTACGCTTTGGTACTTTTTATTTTTGAATCGTTCATTCGTTGTTGGTGCAGGGCTGTTAGAATGCATTTTGAAGCATTTATTGCAACATTGAATGCTATTTCGTTGTTACGCTTTATTTCATTTGTAATCTGATCTCGTGCAGGGACAAGCCATAGCGGCCGCCGCGTGGATTGAAGTCCAGTTTGACGCCGTTCCACCCATCACTGAAATTTGCCGAGTAACACAGCCAAAGCGTCTTGCCGTCATCGCTGACGAACTTGCTTGGAAAGTTCAGGAAATATCCCTGTTGGCCAAAGTCTTTCATGTACGTCACCATCCGCCATGGCCCGGTGATCTTATCGGCTTCGAGGATATACGAATTCATTTTCGCAACGGTCGGCCAGCCGTCTGTCACACACATCAGGTATTTCTTAAGGCCCGGAACGTATGTTGCCGTAACGCAACCCATGTTATTGTTCCACTCGATCAGCGGTTTGATCTTTGCGAAATTGGATGTCCAGACGGGCTCGCCCTGCGGGTCATGTCCGGCGAAGAACTCATAGGCCTTTGGGTCATTGATCGTTTGGGGTGAGGGCTTTACCCTTGAAAGATAAACCTGGTCGGCGGTGACCCAGCTCAGGTTGCCGTGGGCGAACGGTTGCCCTTTAACCTCCTTGAAAGCGTTTTCGTACACTCCCTTAAGTTCGCTTTTCGCCTCCCCAGGGCGCATGCCGAGATGTACCCGGTCTTTGCAAACTTCATTGATTTTGTAGACCGTTCCATGTTCACCGGCTGTAATGCATGGTCGTGGATTGGGGTCATCGACCTCAGCGCCCATCCCGAGCAGATAGGCTTTGCCGTCGGGTGAATGTTCCATATTCTTGCCGAAATCGACAAAATGAGGCGCCCCCATCTTGACCGGGTCCATAAATTTGGCAGGCTCCGGGAAAAGCGGGTTCGTCGCTGAAAGTGGAGAGTCCGTCCAGGTTTTGCCCAGGTCTTTTGATATCTGAAAACCGGGCATAGGACCGAGATTCGGCCAGTTCCATCGAAAGCCGCTATGGGTATACGATGCACTGGGACCCAGGCAGTAAGTGCCATAATACCAGATGCCGTTATGGACCAGCGAGCCGCATGGATATCGCCCCCGATAGGGAGCGGCATAACCCCGTTTTGGCGGGGAGGTGTTTTTGATCGTCAGGTTCACCGGGTCCTCGCCGGTCATCACGGCATGGCCGGTACGGTAGCCGTTTTTCATATTCCCCCCGGAGGAACATCGCACCCCATCGGTAGTGCCATCGGTCCAGGGCGAATACAGATGCCCGTCACTGGCCCAGGAGGGGTAGAATGTGTCACCGCATTGATAATCGCTATGACGACCGGTGAAGAAGATGCCGTCCAGGGTTTCAGAGGGCTCAAAAGGGCAATCCTCCGGCACTTCGGATTTCCATTGAAACTGGTTTTTTATTTCGATTGCGGTCCTAATCGACTCTGCTACCTGCTGAGCCAACTTTTGAGAACCTTCTGGCTTGTAGTGCACGTCGCCAGTCGCGACGGACAGGGTTTTATTGAAACTGCGGGTCAGTGCGTACAGGTCGTTGGTTGCGATGCCATGCTGCTTCATGATGCTTGCGGCGACGCGGTTGTACTTGATCTCGTCGCCGACGATACGGCCGGCTTCACCTTCGGGAACCTTTGTGGTCGATGCCCAGATGAGCTTTGCGCCGGTTTTCTTTAGTCGGGTCACGATCGCTTTGAGGTTTTTTTCATACTGGTCGAGGGGGATGCTGATCGTTCCGTTGACCTTGTCGCGGTGGCCGTAGGCTTTGGCGTCCGGGTGGCGGTAGCAAAGGTCCCACAGCCCCCAGTTGAAATGGATGACGTCCCATTTTTCGTCGCCGAGGTACTTCTCAAGATATTTGATCCCGCGGTCCGTTGCCCCGGCATTGGCCCCGATTTCCCGACCGCCCTTGCTATGCATGACGACCGCTTCCTCTTGGAGCATCTTTGCGACCAGCGGTGTGTAACCCAGCGATATCGAATCGCCTATGATAAGGACCCTCGGCATCGTGACTTTGGTTTCCTCGATGATCTCTATTCCGTGGAGGCAGCCGGCTCGTTCAGGATCGTGCCATGTCCAGACCACCTTGCCATCCTTGTCAAACTCAATGGCCTGAGGGCCCTTTTTGCTGTCTTTTCGGTTATGTCCAGTCCAGTTGGCAACGACAATATTGCTATTACTTAGACGTTGGGCATCTGCGAAAAAGTTGACCAGTGTCCCATCGATCTTGCCTTTGCCGCCGAAGGACTTTACCTGTTTCCAGTCTTTGTCGAGCAGCAAGAGGGTTCCGCCATAGCCTGTGGTTGTGAGAAATTGCCCATTGGCGAGCTCCTCAAGGAAATACGGCTTATTGCATTGCGGATCAAATTGAGTCAGGTCAAGTTCCCTTACCGGCTCTGCGTTGGGCCTAACCTCTTTGACAGAGGTTCCGCTGGAGGTATACAGGATATTTCCGTTTTTTGCCAGACGCAGAAGACGTAATGAGCCGCCAGCTTGTATAGGAAAGTCTTTAACTTGCTTGTCGTTTTTGTCGAGTTCAATCACCTGATTCGGGCTGGCCAGAAGGGTATGGCCATTCGGCAGGCGTACTAGCGAGAGGATTCCTTTTCCGGCATCGACCTCCTTGATCCGTTTGCCGTTCTTTAGGTCGTACTCGTGGTATCCTGTAGGCACTGTGGCCAGAACGGTTCCTTCTTTTAATATCTGAATATCACGATTGCCGGGTAAAGGGATGGTCCAATCGTTTTGGGGGTTGGTTTGATCCACATACAACAGCTGGTTGCCGGATTCATCGGTGGCAACAAACCTGTGCTTGATCTCTGCTGCGCTGACAGTGAGTGCCAATGCCATTAGAAGCATAGGAATTAAAACATAAAGAGGTTTACGCTTGTGTTTCATTTTAATCATCTTTCTTGCTGAGAGTATGTTTTTACTTTTTTATTGAGTTAGTTGTATCGCGACATTGCCGCAGGAAAGTTAGGATGCAATCTTAAATATTTTACGGACTTTCGGGGTAAACGCCGAAGCCATGCATCCGACAGATAGTATGACCATGCCCTGGTGCACAAGGAATTAGGAGGTTAAAAAGTGTGAAAGTTAACTTCATGGTTAAAATAATCTTTCCAAACGGCTACCCGCGGAGTTTTACTTTATATTTCTTCGTAATTCCATCCAGCATCATGGTTAAGATCGAACTGCTCATGCAGTAATCCTTGATACCGATGCCCTTACCTGTCATGGAATCATAATGTTCGTTAATGCCGTTTTTAATGGCGTTGGCCACGGTCTTGTCGGCAATGTCAGCGGCCAGGTCGATATGGCCATAGTCAAACAAACCCCGGGCGATCTGGTAATTCGTCGATGGCCAGACATCGCCACGCCAGAATCCTGTAGGGCGCCATCGCGGGTCAGTACGGTCAACTGTGGGAACGGGTAGGGGGGTCTGCCATGCATCAGAATGGAGTACTTCGGCCATGCGTTTTGCCATGGCTTCGGTGGGTACACCCGCTGTTAGCGGGATCCAGCTACTGATCGTCGCTACCGGGACCTTTTCCATCGTATCCCGTTTGACGGATAGAAACGTTCCGGCCTTTTCGTCCCACATGTGGGTGCGCATCGCCGTAACGGCCTTGTCGATCCGTTGCTTTCGTCGTGCGGCCATCTGGCGGTCTCCGATGATTTCAGCCAGTCTCATCAGGCTCCTCTCACCCATGATCAGGTAGGAGGTATTACCCGTTACAAGCGTATCGCCATACCATTTCCCTTCATTCGGCCCTTTGCGTGTGGGATGAACCGTCAATTTCATGTCATCCATATTGCATTCATAGTCGAATGTTTCCCAGCGGGCATGCTGAATCTTGCCGGTATACGCACCGACCGTACAGAGCCCGATATGGGTCACATCCCGCTCGCGCCAGTACCAGTCGTGAAATTTCTCCAACCTGGGTAAGCACTGTTTGAGCAGCTCCTTATCCCCGTTACGGCAATAAACGCGTTCAACACCCCAGGCCAGGATCGGTATCTGTGAAAACTGCCGAACCGGTTGTGGGGCCGTCTTGATCGCCACGGTGATCATGTCCTGGGCATACTCGGGCATCCGGGCGTTCCAGCGATCCTGGAAGTCCCAGTAATTCTGGAAGATATCCCGAATGACCTTTTTTTTGCCCGGCAAAATACTGAGTATATCGACCACGAACATCGAGTCCCATATCCATTGCCCTTTGTAATAGGGGCCGCCGGGATAGATCCAGTTATGTTGCATGGGTGGCATCGGCGAAAGGATCTTTTCAAGAACACACTTAACGACAATATCTTCGGTAAGCCTCATGGCATCTTCCCTGTTCGATTCAAATAAAGAGCGAATCTCAGCACGTGGAATACCGCTAAAAGGACCCGGGGCATATGCACCTTTACCAGCAGCAACCGCCAGCCGTTCAAGCAATGGCGAAAACGCGATTGAGCTACTTGCGATCTTAATAAAATCACGTCGTTTCATTGTATACCTCCTGGAAGAAGTTTTTTAAGTAATTCGATGTCGATCTCCGATTGGGGAGCAAAATCCTTTGAACCGGCATAATGCAGCAAGCTGTGCAATAACTGGCGAGCCTCAGGCTTTTCCTGATGACCGAGCAGGTCCATCGCGCAGATGAGCATCTTACCTGTGCCGACCTTCATTTCGGCAATAAGACCGAGTTTGCTGTTACGCACAAAATTGTCGATCACCCGAACGATCGGGCGGTAATCTTTCGGTGTATCATCAAACTGGTGCCATGGCGGAATTAACGCAAACGCCATGAAGCATTACAAGCAGGATTAATTGTATAACACTATATATCAACCCATCACTCCTATGATTTAAATCCCGGTTGATTTTGAGCCTCCTGGATAAATGCCAGCATATTGCCAAGGCTTGTGTCCCCTTCCACCGAATGAGAAGGCGAAAAGATATAATTGCCCTCCGCGCCCAGTTTCAGCAACCGTCTTGATTCATTCTGGACATCTTCCACGCTGCCATACGGCAACGTCTTTTGGATCGAAAGCCCGCCATGGAAAGACAGTTTTCCACGATATTGTTTTAGCAGCATTTCAGTATCCATGACTTCCGGTTGAAATGGGTTAAAGCAATCTACACCGATGTCGATCAAGTCATCAAACAGTTCATCTACATCTCCGCAGGAATGGATCATCACATATTTGCCTGCATCTTTAACGGTCTTGTACATTCGCTTTAATTGTGGATAAATAAATGTCTTCCAGAGCTCCGGCCCCATTTGCAGGCCTTGCTGCTGGCCCCAGTCATCGCCAAAATAAACGGCGTCAATGTCATAGGTTAACGCCTTATTGATCTGTTTGATATTATAGTCGGTTATCGCCGTCAGCAGCTCATGGACGAAATCCGGGTTCACGATAAAGTCCATCATCAGGTTTTCCATACCGCGAAGGGTCCAGGCACGTTCATACAGAGAAAATCCCATCTCGAAAAGCCGAAACAGGTCGCCTTTGGAATCGATTGAGCGGGTAATGTTTTCAAAAAAACGCGGATCAAGCGGGTCTGGGAAAGTGTACCCGGCCAGCGTTGGCTTTGAAAGGATGCATCCCTTAACGATGCCGATATCTTTATCGATACTGCGGTCCCAAACCACGCCAAAAACATCCTGAACACAGTCATTTTCAATGTCCTTGAAAAAGCCGATGTCGCTGCCAAGTCGCAAAATGTGATTATGAACCGTGGCCTCAAGGTCTGTTGTCCCGTAGTGTTCCAGAAGCCGGTCCTGGGCTTCCCGGGTGAACTTGAATGACCAGGGGACATAAGGAGCCCGCTGTCCATCGAGAACACATTTGACAACATTTCGTTTATTCACAAATTACCTTTCAATCTATCGCATTTGCACTTGTATTAAATCAGTAGCCTTGTAGTGCGATCGTATGATCCTGTTACTTTTGCAATGTCACAGGGCCAAGCAGTCCGGAGACCAAGGGTTTTCCCTCCACCTTTTTATCCCTGTAAAGATGCCATACATTGGTTTTGGTGAATCGCTTCGCCTCGGGCAGTTTCCAATCGCCAACCAACCGGTTGGCCCACAGGTTGGTCACATCAATTTCCAGCGTGTTATTGTTCTGTTTTACGGCGTCGCTTATTTCAATGCGAAAAGGCACCGTCCAAAGTGTTCCAAGTGTTTGGCCATTGAGCCGCACCTCACAGAGATTCTTGACCTCTCCCAGGTCCAGGAAAAGTTTTTCACCTGGCTTCCAGTTTTGTTCTGCCACATCAAACTTTTTGATATAAGTAGCGGTGCCGGAATAATACTTGATGCCCTCCTCATTCCTGGCTGTCCAGCTTTCAAGTTGATCGAATCGAACAGATTCCGGACCGCCCCATTTCGGATCAAATTTTACTGTCCAGGGTCCGTCCAGTTCTATAAGGGAGGAATAAACCGGGAAATTCCCGGTGGCCGTCGCTGGGGTGCCCAGGTGCCTGAATACGATAAACATGGAGCCAAAAGGTGCGAATTCCAACGACAGTGAAGTTGTTTCCCCCTTTTGTGTGAACTTCGCCGCCGGTCGAATAGAACCGGTGATCGGGTCCCATATCTCCGGAACCTTGCCGCTGACGCGAAACGTGCAAGCGATATTTTTCTCCCATCGATCGTTACGGTTAGCAACATAATAGATCTCGGCCTGGGATGTGTTCCTGTGAATAAAGTCTATATAGGTGTTAGACTTGCCGGAAAACTGAAAGTCAGGGGCAATGCCATCGGAAGTCAGAATGTCACGCTCCGCTGTCCCCCAGAAAACCCGGCCTTTGCCATATTCATGTTTTGTAACATTTACGCCGTCGCAATCGCCCCAGAGCTTATTAGCCAGTTTTTGTACCGTGACATCACATTGTGGATAATTCTTAAGCCCCGGGTCCTTTACCGGTTTGGGGCCGACTATGGTAGCGCCGGCGCCGACCAGATCTTTGATCTTTTCGAGAAGCTCCACGGACATGGTATCCTGGTCGGGCAGTACCAAAAGACGATAGCTCATCCCGTCGGGAAGGACAATGCGTCCATTCTCAACAGACATACGGTTCAGGATGACATCGGCGTTGCAGTAATCGTAATCATACCCCAGGCCCAGATTCTTAAAGACGTGCTTAATCCTGTTGGGGTTTCTGGTTGGTTCGGGGATATTGTTGCCTAAATAGTAACAGACATCCCCGACAAAAAGCCCTTGCGAAAGCATCTGCTGACAGCGTGAAATCCAGGTGAGCCATGGTTTAGCGTGCCGCCACCAGGTCAGATTGGGATTGAAATGAGTACCGGCGAAATACTCGTAGCCCGGCACGCCATCTTGCTGGCGATTACAGGTTGATTCATGAAAAAAGAAACGGTTGATCCCCTCACAAAAAGCAATATCGGCAGCCTGTTTCATCGATCGCGGGTCCTCGATCCAATGGCCTATCAGCGAGGTAAACGCTTCTGCGCCGGCCCACTTTTTTCCATAGATATGTGCCGCCGAGCCGGTTTGCTTGCCAACCCAATTTTGATTGTAGCCTGTCTCATTTGGCAGGTATGCATCGTAAGGCATCCAGAATTCCCCCATGGGGATATCACATTGTCCGAGGTTTTTCAACCCGTCCATGGGAGCGTTCATGGGCCAACTGGGACCGGCCGCTTCATTATGCGTGCCAAGGCCGTCTGCATGGGCCAACTCTGTCAACCGGCCGTAATGATTGTCAGCCATGGCATCGGCAAAGGTTTTGAGAAAATCAAAACGGAAACGATTTGAAATCTCATCTTTGGCTGAGGGGTCCGCTAAAACGCGAATATAGGGTTTGATACTGTACCCGCGGTATTTCTGGAAATCATTTACAAAGTTATCACTCCAGGTCGGATACCCGTTCTCCCAGGAGTCATCATGTAAATATTTGAGTGTTTTGCCGGCCAGAGGCCCGGCGTCGTCAATGAGAACCGATGCCATGGATTTGTAATGGAAGTCCAGTGCCGACTGGCTCCAGCCGTCAATATGAAGCCCTTTGCCGGTATCACTGGGAAAAGCAGTCTTCACCAGGCTGCTCTTGTAGCCGAACCGCAGTATGACCCATTTGCCTGTGGGGACATTCCAATCGAGCCGGCCGTCCGGACGCATTTGAGACGTCAGGTCAATCAGCGTTGCCCTGTCACTAATGCGGCTGTTTTCCGGATAGGCCTGCACGGCAACGTCACGATACTGAGCCCCGGGAGGAAGCGGCAGGATCACAGAGAAATGGTCAGGGCCTGTGACTTTGGTCATGGAGAACGCGTGTTCTTTCATGCCGTATTCGGGTGTGACCCATGGCCCTCCCGTACACCATCCGCTGGCCAGGTTAACGCTGACTCCCAAATGGAGCCTGTTCGCCTCCCTGAGAGCATGCTTAAAAAGGTTCCTCCATTCGGTTCCCATAAAGCGAGGGCCTGAGGGCATGGGCTCTTTACCCGGGTTTCCGCCTGCGTCAACGATAAGAACGCCGCCGATTCCCTTGGCTCTAAATTCCTCCAGGTCCCGGGTGATCGCTTCTCGGTCCACCAGGCTGTTGAGCCACCACCAGAAAACCCTTGGCTTGGCCGAATCGGGCGGCGTTATGAATCCCTGGGTGAGATCCGGGCCGCTTCGTTTCTTGGCCTTGCTTAAGAGGATCTGCTTGCGGAAC
>JAIPFO010000074.1 GCA_021736565.1 Phycisphaerae bacterium
CCTGCAACCGCCAGGTTTGTCGTATAAACATCCCCCCCCCTGATACGAATGGTCCGGGTCAAATCCCCTGCAGCAATGTGGACCTGGTCGCTATCGGAATACATTCGATAACGCGATCGTATGGGAATTCGTTTTTTGGCCGGTTGTGATGCATGGATAATCTTGCCACGCTGACTCGGGCCGATGAGGTCCAGCGAACGCCGGTCACTCGAATCGGCGGCATCAGCAGGGAAAGAAATAGCCGACACCAGAAATAGACTACAGATCAGGACACTGAAACGATGCATTGAAAAACTCCTTTTTATGACGACAGAGTCGTATAATTTTTTTATATACCCGTTTTTCGCATCTTAAAAGGCGATTCTAAGGACAAAAAACGACTTTTGACGCGGGAATCTTATTTAAAGGTTGCGTCAATTGAAGAAAAATCCCTCGTTACCCCCTCACGTCCGAACCTCCAGCATATTGGCCTCGATCCCCCGGACGGTCGCTCCGGTATTATGAAATGTGACCCCTTGATAGTCATAATCACTAAATGCCCCATGGGTATGGCCAAAATACACATCCGTCAGCCCATCCCCCAACCCCTGACCATGTGCCTCTAATGCACGCAGAATCTTGCGTGCGCAATACTGGGGCCAGTGAAAGACCACCGTTAACTGGTGCAATCGAAGTGAAACGATCATTCGGTAGATCAAATTGGGAAAATGGCCTTTTTGCTTGTCTTCTTTAAGTAGTTCACGGGAAAATGGATCGGCGACATCCCGGTCCAGAACCAGGTCCCCATGAAAAAAAAGTACATTACTGACGCGTAAATGGGAGGGGAGCCATTGGAAATTGGGGGTCTCATTTGCCAGGCAGTCCAATCGGCCTGCCAGCTGCTCCAGGCAATCATGATTGCCAAGGACATAGAAGATCTTACATTTTGGAAATTTATTCGCCAGCCTTTTCAGCCAGTCGATCGCCGCATCGAGCGTTTCGGCCAAACCAGAAAGCGTCGACCAGCGAAAATCGAAAATATCACCATTAAAAACCAAAAAATCACCCCGACTCGCCGCCTCTTCTATTTCATCAAAATGTTTGTAGGCTGAAGAACGATGAGCGAACATATGCAAATCAGAAATAACATAGCCATGTTTCATTATGAATCCCAGGTCAAAGGTTGACCCTCACGCCAGAAGAGAGCACTTTCTCTTGATAAAATGCTGATTCCGCGTCAAAAACAGCATTTCCCCCCATTATTTGTTCATTTTCTTTAAAGCATTCAATCCAGTATACAACAATCGAATTTTTTTTCAATCTCAATAGTTGCAATTTGTTATTGGAACTGCTAAAGTCTGGTCATGAGAAAGCGTCTGGAAATTTTACGAGACTACTTCCCCACTGCCGTTTATACCGGAAGGGCCATTGTGTTCATCAGTGAAGAAACACGGGTAGAGCTCACAGAGCACACTCACGGCAGCCTGGTCCTCTCCAACGGCGTTTCAACCATACGGGTCCGACTTTTTTCCAAAGAGGCCAGTGGGGAGTTTGTTCAGGGCCACTATGAAGATTTTGAGTTGGAAGATATTTCTGACCTGGCCGGTGAGATCGAAAAATTCGTCCAGTTCGCCGTTGGCAAGAACATCAAAGAGTGACGCCCGCATAAGACCTCACTTTGTTCACCGTGTCAAAAATCAACATGAACGGGTTAATCTTCTGATTAAACGCCAGAATCGTGGTATCAAAACAGTATAACATGGCGTCAATTTAGACCCACCGTCATAAGTATTTTGAAGTCCCATTGCCCGAAACTGAGTGGTTGGACCGGTTTTGCGGGGCAATTTTTGACCTGGGCGTCAATTTAAGTATTTTCAGCAATATTACCGATACAAGAGCAATTGTATGGTGATGCGAATTCGTCGCTCCTTGCGGTATGAACAACACGCAGGACGACAATGCCTCATCTGTAAACGTAATGTATGGCGACTTTGGAGGTTTTCATGGCCGACTTGACCGTTATTAAAGAGATTGCTGGGCAGGTCCTGAGTGTGCCGACTATTAAAGGCACGCCCGACAGGTATTTAATTGACCGTTCGAATCGTATTCTCAGGCATTGCGGGAACATATCGCAGCTTACCGAAGTCAAACGGTTTCAGGTCGACCACGAATGCATGCAAATTGCCACGCTTTTCCGGGATGCCGGGTTCGCCCGATATGCCGACCAGGAAGATAATACCAACCGTATGGTACTGGCAGACCTCACCGATGATGACATGCGAGACTTTTCTTCACAGGTCGTTCAGGAAAAACTCGGTGGTCTGCTAAATGCCCGCCAGATCGAAAGAGTGTGCAGTATCATTATCGAATCAGGCAAACGAGGCACCTCGCTTATTGAGGCGATGATCCTTTCGGACGCCCGAAACCTGGATGACATGGGGGCGATCGGTATTTTTAACGAATTTCGGCGTTACCACGTCCATGGGCGGGGCGTTACCGAAGCGATTAAAAGCTGGAATCGTAAAGTTGAATATGAATACTGGAATGCCCGCTTACGCGAAAGCTTCCGATTTGATAGCGTTCGGGAATTGGCACGCTCTCGCATGGAAACGGCGATGGAATTCATGACGAAAATGAATATTGAAAATCTGGCCATTGACCTGGAAGAGATTTTGATGAACCAGCCGCCTGCCAGCGAACCCTCGGGCATCCTGCCATCGGTTAAAAAAGCAACCCGGATCGCCGAATTGCCCGCCAATAAAAATCATGCGGCCAGTAAAGCCAAGGCTCGCTGGTAATATAGACGCCAGCGTCATTCCCGGCGCGGTCGGGATTGACGCCTGTTTCCACACATTAGGAGACGATTTAAAATTCGTAAAACGACTTTTGACGTGGGAATCAAAATACTGTGTAATGCACTCTAACAGCACTGCGGCTATAACTCATTCAATCTAACACTATAAAAAAGTACGACTGTACTCTATTAAGGGCCCGTCACATTTTACCTGTCACCTCACCACCGCTCCAAGACGGTGGCGTCGTTGTTGATGGGCCGCTGATCCGGGCGATCGGTCGTTATTCCGATATTTCCAGGGATTTTCCACACGCCCGGGTGATCGACCTGGGGGATTCTATCCTCACCCCCGGCCTGGTAAACGCTCACACGCACCTGGACCTCTCCCACCTCGAAGGGCAGGTTCCGTATACCGGAAAATTCACCGACTGGGTTTCACACCTGGTCCAACAACGCAACAGTCTAAACACCCCCGCCGAGTCGATTATTACAATCGCCGCCGAAAACTCCCTTAAAAATGGCGTGACGCTTGTTGGTGACATCAGCTACAATAATTCCGCCGCCACAACTTTAGCAAAGACCCCCATCCGCAAGACATTATTTGCCGAAGTATTCGGACTGGGCAGCACGCTTGACATCCAGGAAAATTATCTCAAAAACTGCGTCCCCTTTCATCACAGCGATCCCCTGTACCAACAGGGCCTATCCCCCCACGCCCCATACTCCTGTGGCCCGGACCTTTACACGTTAACCGCTCAAATCGCCCAAAAGCACCATCTCCCACTCACAACCCACCTGGCAGAAACCCTCGACGAGCACGAATTCCTCACACACGGCACCGGCCCCTGGAAACAATACCTTCAAAAGATCAACCGATTCCCTTCAGACTGGCGCCCCCCATCGCGGTCACCGGTAAGCTATTTTCTCCAACTCCCCCTGTCAAACCAGCCGTTCCTGCTAGCTCACGTCAACTATATCTCCGACGAGGAACTGACCGCCCTGGCCCACTCTCCGCATCATGTCGCCTACTGCCCCCGGTCACACCGCTATTTCCAGCACCCACCGCACCGATTCAACGACATGATCAAGGCCGGCATCAATGTCTGCCTCGGCACCGACAGCCTCGCGAGCAACGCCTCCCTGTCCATTCTGGCGGAGATGCAATACCTCCATCAGCATCTCCCCAGTTTCCCTCCTGACACCCTGCTAAAAATGGCCACACTCAACGGCGCCCGGGCTCTCAACTGGCATAACAAAACCGGCTCGATCACCCCCGGTAAAGAAGCCGACATCATCGCCATTCAAACACCAGAAACAACCACCCCGCCCCACCGGGCAATTCTGCATCCAAATGCAACGGTCATCAAGACCATGGTCCGGGGAATTTTCAGCGCATTGTAAACCCTGTACCGCGTTATTCACCGAAACAAATGAAACGGTATCGCCCCCCGGAGAGACTCCCAGGGGGCGATAAATATTTAGGATGCCCGCGCCCCAGGTATCCTGTTAGCGGGTCGAGCCTAAACGGCCCAATAGTTATCGATATGTCAATCCGTTAAATCAGGCGACACCATTGGCGATGTTTATTATTCGCTGTCTTTGTCTTTCTTCTTAAACAAACCGCCAAGGTCTTTGCCAATATTTTCGCCAATGCCCTGGACCTCTTTGAGGGTCTTATCCGCCGCTTCTTTGCCGCCTTCAAGGATATTACCCCCTGATTTTAACGCTTCTTTACCGCCTTCAAGAACATCAGAGGCCCCTTCCATCAGTACTTTGGTGACATCGCCGAGAGAATCAAGCATCTGTTCAGGCAAGACCCCTGCCCCCTGCTCCATAATACCCTCGGTGATCGCAACCAGGATCTTACCGGTCAGGCCCGGGATATCAAGCGGTTGGTCACTTCCCAGGTCATTCAAGGTGATCGGGGCAAGTTTCAGTGAGACGGTATCGATCTTCCCGGGTAAGGGGATTAACTTGACCTTAACGGTCACGCCATTGATTTGCAGCGTTTTGATCTTTAATTTTTTCTGTGATCCTTCGGAAGCCGTTTCTGGCTCCGGCGAAGTCTCTTCACTTTTGGGCAGATTATTCAGGATATCCTTAATATTATTGGTCAGTCCTTTTTGCTCCATGGAAACCTTAATATCTTCCAAAAGGATTTCGTCAATGAGAAGTGTATCGGAAAGTAGTGATGATATTTGCATTTTCACCTGGGCATTCGCCAGTTGCAGCAATTTCTTATTCTCATAGCCTTCGGGGTTATCAACCTCTAACCCCTTCATGCCCGCCTTGCCCGACATGATCGAAAGATTCACACTCTCAAGGACCACCGGTACTTTTAAGGCACTCGTGGCGCCTTTTTCGACGCCGATCTTAATCGCCTTGGTGCCATACAGGTTAAATGAAACCACAATAACAAGAACCAGAAGAAGAACAATAATTCCAATAACACGAAATACTTTTTTAGCTTTCATTTTTTAACTCCCTGTATGAAAATTTATTTAACTGCTTTCCATTGACGCCAGAGCGTCATCAGTATTTTTGAGGCCCGTTTACCGCGATTAAAGCCCTCATTTGAATGATGCACATTGACTTTTGACGTCACGATAAAAATCTATGTTCTCATTATAAGCCTTTTGATACCATGATTACAATGTTTAATCCATTTTTTTTCAAATCGTGACAACGACGTCATCATTTAATTTTCGTTTTGGGTCGTTTGATAGTGACGCCAGCCGGTGGATTGGTAGATTTTTGGGTCTGACGCGGCGGTATCCTGAGGGTTGGCGATCAGGAATGCCTCGGTACTGGGGAGAGACTCGATGAGTAAAAGACCTTTTTGGGGACCCAATACGCTAATTGCGGTGGCGAGCGCATCGGCATCGAGACATGTGGGGGCAATGACGGTAACGCTGGGGAGAATAGTCGCGGGGTGCCCGGTACGCGGATCAATGATGTGACTGTATTGCTCACCCTGGATCGTGACGTATTGGCGGTAATTACCGCTGGTAGCGATGGCACAATTCCTGAGAGTCACGAGCCAGCGTGGTTTTTCAGTGAATGGCTCGTCGTTGCTTTCTGAAAAAGGGTCCTGAATACCCAAAGTAAATGGACGGCCAGATTCCCAGGTCCCAAAACAGGCGATTTCACCGCCAATATTGACCAGCCCCCCCATAACGCCATCCACCTGAAGGGCCCTCAGGGCTTTATCAACAATGTAACCCTTTGCAAAGGCATTGACATTGAGGACGGCCCCCTGAGCGAGTGAGACCGTGGGGGTTGGGGGGCCCGTAAGGACAACTTTGTCATAACCTGTCAATTTAATGGCATTTATGATTTCTTGGGAGCTTGGGAGTGCCCCCTTAGTTTCTGCCTGCTTCCAAAGATCGATCAGTGGCTGAACGGTCATATCCAGGGCCCCATCGGTGAGATGGTGATATTCCAGGCCCCGCTTGAGAAGCTCGAAGGTCTCAGAACTGACAGGCACACTCCCACTGCCCGCCTTCTGATTGGCCTGTGACAGCTGGGAATCTGGCCGATAGGTGCTCAAAACATCCTCCATCTGATCGATGACTTCCATCGCCTGGATCACAACAGATCGGGCAACCTGCTGATTTTTGCAATAGACTCGAATCTGGAGGTAGGTTCCCAGCCGGACGATTTTACCGGTATCGTAGGTAACCGGTGGATTAGGAAATAGAATGAGTAATGACAAGAAGATAGCGAAAGCTGCCACAAGGATCATCGTTTGTTTGAGATTGCGTATTTTCATAAGATTTGAGGTTGTCCCCGGACAAAAAAGGCGTTATGCCATCCATTTTAAAAAACTCCGTGTCACTGCCGTATTCGCAAAACAGAATTCCAACGCAAGCATATCATGAAATTTTGGTTCCTTCCAGCGAAAAAGCGCTTGCCCATCGGCCTGAAAATGATATACTGGGGCTCTTGCTTTTGGCCCGCTGGGGCTGATTGGCCAGGATGTTTTTCATAATACCTTGGCATTAAAGAAGTTAGGTCTCAGCGTCAGGAGTATTTTAATATGTTAATTCTAGCATCTATTTTGAATATGGAAATATGACCTTTTAACGTAACCATTAAGTTACACTCAAAACTGGGAGTAATATATTTATTAAGGAGTACGCAAGTCAGTACTCACTAACATTTTCGGAGGTTCTATGGCACAGTACACAACTGATGATATTCGGAACATTGCACTTCTTGGTCATGCCGGTGCGGGTAAAACGTCCCTGGCAGAAGCCATCTTACACAAAGCCGGGGTGACCAATCGCCTGGGCAGCGTGGATGATAAGTCCAGTATAATGGACGCAGACGATGAAGAGAAGGAGCGAGGCCATTCGATCGACTCGGCCGTCGCCCATATCAGCCATCAGGGCAGGGAAATCAATATCATTGACTCTCCCGGTTATCCGGACTTCCTGGGAGCCCCGCTGAGCGCCGTATCGGCCGTAGAAACCGCCGTTATCGTTATCAGTGCCACCGACGGAATCCAGATGAATACGATCAGGCTATTTAACGCGGCCAAAGAACGCGGGATGGCCTGTATCATCGTTATCAATAAAATTGACACGGGAACCGCTCCCCTGGAAGATCTCATCAATTCAATCCAGGAATCATTCGGGATGGAATGCCGCTGTGCAAACCTGTCAAACAGGGACGGAACCGCCGTACTGGATTGTGTAACATCCAATAGTGGCGACGACGCATTTACCGATGTGGCCGAAGCCAACATAAACATCATAGAAACCATCATCGAAGCTGACGAAGAGCTCATGGAAAGCTACCTCGGCGGCGAAGTGATCAGTCCGGATAAACTCTCGGCGGCATTTACTGAAGCGGTGACCACCCGGACAGTTATCCCGATCGTTTTTACCAGTTCGCGTAATGAAGCGGGTATCGAAGAACTTTTAAACCTGATAGCCAACGATACCCCCAGCCCGATCAAGGGCGTACCGCTAAAGCTGATCAACGGCCAAGGCGACAGCCAGAGCATCGAAGATGTTCCCTGCGATTCAAAAGGCGAGACACTGGGCCTGGTATTCCGAGTCAATGCCGACCCGAAAAGTAACATTAAATATGTAACGATTCGATTGCAGCGAGGAACGATCACCAGCGACTCCACCATTCAGGCCGTCGGAGGCAAAAAAGGCATGCGGTGCGGCCAGCCTCAAAAAATGCAAGGTGACCACCTCGACCTTATCGATGGGGCCGCCCAGGCCGGTGATTTTGTGACCCTGGCGAAATTAGAAGATCTTAAGATTCTTGACACGATTTACATTGGCAAAGAACCGGGCATCATTCAGACACCCAAACTACCGGTACCGATGTATTCACTCGCTCTGGAGCCTAAGAGCCGTGGCGACGAAACCAAAATTTCCGGGGTATTGCATGAAATTTGTAATACCGACCCCACTTTTAAAGTCGATCATGATGCCCAGACGAACGAACTGATCGTCTCGGGGCTGGGCGAATTACACTCCAGGATCATCTTGTCGCGAATGAAAATTCGCCGCGGCCTGGAAGTAAATACCAAACCACCACGAATCCCCTACCGCGAAACGATTACCGCATCGGCCAAGGGTGTGGAATATACGCACAAGAAACAGTCTGGCGGGTCAGGGCAGTTTGCCCGGGTGATCATTGATATGGAACCGACCGAACGAGGCGAAGGGTATGAATTTCTCGATAAGATTTTTGGCGGGTCCATTGACCAGCCATTCAGACCCAGTGTGGATAAAGGCTGCCAACAGGCGATCGGTATGGGTGTGCTGGCAGGCTTCCCGGTGGTTGATGTTAGAGTATCGCTGGTCGATGGAAAAACACACCCCGTCGACAGTAAGGATATCGCGTTCCAGATGGCCGGCCGGGAAGCGTTCCGTAAGGCATTTATGGCCTGCAAGCCGACATTACTGGAACCGATCGTCGATATGGAAGTGACCGTACCATCGGAAAAGGTCGGCGATATCACCGGCGACCTGTCGGGCCGGCGTGGTCGGGTACAGGGCCAGGATGTTATGCCGGGCAATATGACAACCATTAAAGCCCAGGTGCCGCTGGCTGAAGTACAGCAATACAGCTCGCAGCTAAAATCAGTTACCGGCGGTCTGGGCAGCTTCAATATGGAACTAAGCCATTACGAACCCTCACCTCCCAACGTCGTTCAGCAGGTGATCGCTAAAATCAAGGCCGAAAAAGAAGCTAAGGAATAGTCTTCGGCAATTCGCCAGACTTTTTTGGACTTACATCCGTAAGTTATAAACTGCTAAAAGCCAGGACCGGCCATCACGCTGTAGTGATGGCCGGTTTTTTTTGGAATATCAGTGACATTTTATATCGCACAAATCAACCGGACAATAAATTATTTTATATTTTTCTTGATTTTTTCCTTTTTTATATCTAAATTGATGGTCTTTTTAATATTAAAATAAATCAATCATTTGTGCCCTCTATCTGAAATATCAATATCTCTTAATTATAAATTACTATAGATAAAATATTTTTTATTATCAATGCTACCGTCCCAAGCACCCTGGAGAACCAGTCTCAATATAAAAAGAGAGACATATAACACTAAAATCGTTTTTTGACAACTAATGATGATATTATTGACGCCAGCGTCATTATCAGTGAATTAAATAAATAAGTATTCAACATGACTCGCTTCATTATAAGCGACATAATTACTAGTATCACTGTTTTTTTCTAGGAGAATCACTATGTCAGAAGAAGCTGCTGCCATCCCAACCTATCAGGTCCCAGACGCCATTAAAGGCAAAACCGATATCGATTTTGCTCAGTATCAAGAGATGTACAAGAAATCCATCGATAATCCTGAAGGTTTTTGGGCCGAACAGGCAGAAAAATATGTCACTTGGTACAAAAAATGGGATAATGTCCTGGAATGGGATTTTGTCGACGCGAATATCAAATGGTTCGAAGGTGCCAAGCTCAATGTCAGTTATAACTGTTTAGACCGTCACGTCGAAGCCGGCCACGGCGACCAGACCGCACTGATCTGGGAAGGTAACGATCCCACCGAAGATAGTAAAATCACTTACAAGCAACTTATGGACGAAGTTTGCCAGTTTGCCAACGCCCTTAAAGCGATCGGCGTCGAAAAAGGCGACCGGGTTTGTATGTACATGCAGATGGTTCCTCAGTTGCCCATAGCCATGTTGGCCTGTACCCGTATCGGTGCCGTTCACAGTATCGTTTTTGGTGCATTTAGCCCGGATTCACTGGCCGAACGTATCAATGATTCATCCTGCAAAGTCCTGATCACCCAGGACACCGCCCTTCGCGGTGCTAAGAATAATATCCCCATGAAGACCAACGCCGACAAGGCCGTTGCGAACTGCCCAAGCATTGAAAAGGTTATTGTTGTCAAACGTACCGGCGTTGAGGTTCCCATGACCAATGGCAAAGACCTCTGGTATCATGAAATGACAGCCGCCGAATCGACCTCCTGTGAGCCAGAACAAATGAACGCCGAAGATCCGCTGTTCATTCTCTACACCTCCGGATCCACCGGCCACCCCAAGGGCGTACTGCACACCACCGGCGGATACCTGGTCTATGCCGCAATGACCCACAAATATGTCTTTGACTATCAAGAAGGCGACATCTACTGGTGCACCGCGGATATCGGCTGGGTCACCGGCCACAGTTACATCGTTTATGGCCCACTGGCCAACCGCGCCACCTCGGTCATGTTCGAAGGCGTACCCAACTATCCAGATTTCAGTCGCTTCTGGCAGGTTGTTGAAAAACACAAAATCAATAGCTTCTACACCGCCCCGACCGCGCTGCGTGCCCTCATGAAAGAAGGCAACACCTGGCCCGCCAAATGCGACCTTTCAAGCCTGAAGGTCCTCGGCACCGTAGGTGAAACCATCAAGAGCCCTGAATGGCACTGGTATTTCGAAGAGATCGGCAAGAAGAACTGCCCGATCGTCGATACCTGGTGGCAGACCGAAACCGGCGGCATCCTGATCACCCCCCTGCCCGGTGCCACACCCACCAAACCCGGCTCGGCAACCCTGCCGTTCTTTGGCGTTAAGCCGCTGCTGGTTGATGAAAATGGCACACCGATCGAAGGCAATGGCGTTAATGGCAACCTCTGTATTGAGTTCCCATGGCCTGGCATTATGCGAACGCTTTACGGCGACCACGATCGCTTCAAACAGACCTACTTCAGCATGTACCCAGGCCGCTACTTCACCGGTGACGGCTGTCGGCGTGACGAAGATGGCTACTACTGGATTACCGGCCGTGTCGATGATGTCATTAACGTATCAGGCCACCGTCTCGGTACCGCCGAGATCGAAGGCGCCCTGGGCAAACACCCGGCGGTCGCCGAAGCGGCGGTTGTGGGCATGCCCCACGACATCAAGGGCACCGGCATTTATGCCTACGTCACCCTCAAAACCGGCCAGGACGTCACCGACACCATGATCAGCGAACTGGTCAAGATCGTCCGTACCGAGATCGGCCCACACGCTACGCCCGATAAGATCCAGTTTACCCCGGGCCTGCCTAAGACCCGTTCCGGTAAGATCATGCGTCGTATCCTTCGTAAGATCAGTGAAGGCGCTGTCGACCAACTGGGCGATACCTCAACCCTGGCCGATCCTACGGTCGTTGAGAACCTCGTCGAAAACAGACAATAGGCACGTTGTAAGAAATGTGCATCAATGAGATACCGGCATGAGCCGCGTATCTGTAAAATCAAAAAGGCAGGGCTTAACCGCCCTGCCTTTTTTTTATTGAAAAAAAATACTTTGATCGCCAGAAGCTACCGTATCCGGATATCGCCTCCGAAAATCACCAGGATAAGAATAGCATCAAAAAGCGACTGGGCTGCTGTAAAATAATAAGAAGGTATCTCCAAGTACACGAATCCAGCCAGAAGTCCCGCCCAGAGTGCAATGCAGAAGAG
>JAIPFO010000075.1 GCA_021736565.1 Phycisphaerae bacterium
GGCGGAGGCCAGCAGAAAGACCCCCCGGGCGTGCCCCATTAGAATGGCCGTTCGGGGGTGTTTGTAATGGGCGTACAATTCCTCGATCGCCATCACGTCAATATCGCCACGGGTCAGCAGGGTGTCAATATCTTCGTATATCTGGGCCAGCCGCTTCTCCAACGGCAGCTGGGTATCGGCCTTGATCGTTCCGGCGTCCAACACCGTCAGGTTGGGCCCCTTCTGTTCGATCACCGCATAACCGCTGGTGCGTAATCCCGGATCAACTCCTAATACTATCATTGTTCTTTACGCCAAATCGCCCCGTCGGGCCTGTCTTCGATGACAATCTTTAACGCGGTAAGCTTATCGCGTATCGCATCGGCGAGTGCAAAGTTTTTTTCCTTTCGCGCCTCGGCCCGCAGTGCGATAAACACCTCCATCAATTGCCCGGCCAAGGCATCACCCCCCTCTTGCTTTTCCAGCGGCCCTTCCAACAGCCCGATGACCTGACCCAGCCAGGTCAGCATTCGCCCGCTTTCTATCGCCATCATCCGGCCATGTTCGCCCCCCTGCCTTTCAAGCTGCTGCTTATCAATATAGCGATTGATCGCGCTGCTCAAATCATGCAAGACCGCTATCGCCCCGGCGGTATTAAAATCGTCATCCAGCGATTCCAGGTATCGCAAATGCCCCTGGGCCACCGCATCAAACAGCGCCTGGTCGGCATCGCCGTTGATCTTCTCAGACATCTTCTTGACATTGCCCTCGGTGGTGAACAGGTCGCTATCGCCATCCAGCCGTTCGAGCCGTTCCAGGGTCCGATAGATATTCATCAATCCCTTCTTACTGGCCTCGATCGACTCCTCGGAAAAATCGATCGGCCGACGATAATGAGTACTCAGAAGGAAGAACCGGATGCATTGCGGCGGGTAGGTCTCCAGGATCTCTTTAAGCGGTTGAATATTCCCCAGCGATTTACTCATCTTCTCATCCTGCCATTCGCCACTGGCCGACTTGGTCTTCATGCGGGTCAGGCCGTTGTGCAGCCAGTAGTTGGCAAAGGGTTTGCCTGTAGCGGTTTCAGACTGGGCAATTTCATTTTCGTGATGCGGGAAGATCAAGTCCAGCCCGCCGCCGTGAATATCAAATGTTTCGCCCAGGTATTTTGTACTCATCGCCGAGCATTCAATGTGCCAGCCTGGCCGGCCATAGCCCCAGGGCGACTCCCAGCCGATCTCACCTTCTTCGGCCTTTTTCCACAACGCAAAATCACCGGCATTCCGCTTCTCGCTGCCGGCCAGCTCCCGCGATCCATCCTTCTGGTCTTCGCTGCGGCGGTGGGATAACTTTCCATAATCCTTACACTCGCTGATATCACAATAGACATCGCCATCCACCGCATAGGCCGCGTTATTCTCGCCGAGTTTCTGGATCATATCGATAATTTCTTTAATATGCTCCGTTGCACGCGGGTACAGGTCAATACTATTGACCCCAAGCTTATCCATGGATTCAAAATATCCCGCGCTCACCTCCTGAGCCAGCTCATCCATACTGATATGACGGGCCTTCGACTCGATGATCAGCTTATCATCCACATCCGTAATATTGATCACCAGTTTCACCTGGTAGCCTTTAAATGTCAGATATTTCTTCAGCGCGTCGAAGATCACCGGGCCGACGGCATGGCCGATATGGCTGTCCTTATAGACGGTCGGGCCGCAGACATAAATGCCCACCTTGCCCGGCTCAACCGGTTCAAATATTTCTTTTTCCCTGCTTAACGTGTTATAGAGGCGTAATGCCATATGATCACCTTCAAAAAAATTTAAAATTACCAGCGTTCACTGGATCTCGTCTGGCAGCGACAGTTCTAAATATTACCTAAGCTGCCTATTCTGCCTAATACTACAAATTCCTATATTAGTACGCTTTCGTACTTTTTATCTTTGAATGTTCATTTGTTGTTCCGTTTTGCCAGCCCCACGATCGCATGGCAAATAATCGCCTCACCCCGCCCGGTCTCGCCCAGCCCTTCGTTGGTCTTGGCCTTCACACTGACCGCATCGACAGCCAGCCCCACCCGTTTGGCCAGGTTTGCCCTCATCGCTGATTTGTAAGGGCTCAATTTCGGCCTCTCGGCGATCAGGGTCAGATCCACATTGACCGGGGCATACCCCTGGTCGGCAACTTTCTTTAACGCCCGCTCCAATAAGAGACTGCTGTCAATATCCTTAAAGGCCGGGTCGTTATCGGGAAACTGCTCGCCAATATCCCCCAGCCCCGCGGCCCCCAGCATCGCGTCGATCACCGCGTGAAAAACGACATCCGCATCCGAATGCCCTACCAGCCCCTCTGGAAAGGGAATTTCAATCCCCGCCAGGATCATTTTTCGCCCGGGGCCCAGCCGGTGCAGGTCGTAGCCATGTCCAATGCGATCAATCATTCCAATAATCTCAATTAAGTTTGACGCCAGCGTCATCAGTATTTTTGAAGCCCGTTACCCGCATCTTAAAGTGCGATTTGAACAATGCAAATTCACTTTTGACGTGGGAATCAAGTTTGACGCTCAATAATCGCCTGAATTTCAATATCTTCAAGGAAAAACGCCGATTACAGGCTAATATCAGCGATTCCCAATACGTTTTTACGCTAGAGAACAGTTTAGCAAATCATTCGCTAAATGCAAGATTCTTTCAGCCGACCGCCTGTGTATCCCCATTATTTCACAACCTTGCCATGATCTAATTTTTATGGTATAGTTGCGACGTTATGGAGATAAAAACCGACTTATGACGCTGAAGTCATTATACAAGTGAACCCTCAGATGGAGAATATTCAATGCCAGTAGACGTCAATATGAACCAGGAAACATGGCGAGTCTTTCGGATCATGGCGGAATTTGTCGAAGGTTTCGACGAACTGAGTCGCCTGGGCCCTGCTGTTACAATATTTGGCTCAGCGCGGACTCTCCCGGATAACCCCTATTATAAACTTGCCGAGGCGACCGCAACGGCCGTGGTCCGCAATAACATGGCGGTCATCACCGGCGGCGGCGGCGGGATCATGGAAGCTGCCAATAAAGGCGCTTCGGAGGCCGGGGGAAAAAGTGTCGGACTCAATATCGAACTGCCATTTGAACAAAAACCCAACAAATATCAAAACCTCTCGTTGAGCTTTCGATATTTCTTCGCTCGCAAAACCATGTTCACCAAGTACGCCCGGGCGTTCGTTATCATGCCCGGCGGGTTCGGCACCCTGGATGAACTTTTTGAGTCCCTCACACTCATCCAGACCCTCAAAATGACACGCTTCCCGGTTATTGTTATGGGAAGCGACTATTGGAAAGGGCTCATAGAGTGGATCAAAACAGTGATGGTCCATGAAGGCACCATTTCACCTGAAGATGTTGACCTTTACACCGTAACCGACGACCCGGACGAAGTGATCAAAATCATTAACGATTTCAAAGTAAAAGAATGGGTCGAACCGCACGGCGTGGTCACCCATAAAAATAACCATTATCCCAGATAAGACGCCCGCGTCAAATAACAGACCAATTTAACAACCACCCCCCGTTGAAATTGCCCGTTTCACCGACATCTAAACCTTTGTCATTCAAAGGCTTACGTTATACGCGACTGGGCAAAATGATACTTGATGAGTCTAATATGATCATTCTACCCGCAATCGATCTAAGGGACGGCAAATGCGTTCGCCTGCTGCAAGGCGACTACGACCGTCAAATTAATTATGGTGACAACCCCGCGGCCCAGGCCATGGCATTTCAGCAGCAGGGAGCCAAGTGGCTTCACGTGGTCGACCTGGACGGCGCGCTGCATGGTAAAATGCACAACCGGGATGTCATCGAAACCATCGTCAAAACGACCGACCTGAAAGTGGAAGTCGGCGGCGGTATCCGTCAGGACGACGTCGTAGCGGACCTGCTCAATGCGGGGGTGACCCAGGTGGTCATCGGCACACGGGCCATGGAAGACCTTGACTGGTTCAAGCAACTGGTCCTGCGTCACCCGGGGCAGATCGTTTTGGGGCTGGATGCCCGCGATGGCCGAATCGCTACGCGCGGCTGGACCGAAACCGGCAAAATGACCGTTGCCGAAATGGCCATAATCGTCAACGACTGGCCCCTGGCGGCGATCGTCTATACCGATATCGCCTGTGACGGCATGCTCACCGGCCCCAACATCGAATCAACCCGAACCCTGGCCGAATCATGCAGCGTCCCGGTGATCGCCTCCGGCGGCGTCGGCAAGCTTCAGGACATTATCGACCTGGCCCCCCTGCCGATCAAAGGCACGATTGTCGGCCGGGCGCTCTACGAAAAGAAATTCACCTTAAAGCAGGCCCTGGACATTGCCGGCGACCAATAGTGATAATTAATCTTTATAAGTGAACCATCATGCGAGTAGTTATCCAACGCGTCTTAGAAGCCCGCGTCGAAGTCGAGGGTCATATCACCGGCCAGATCGGCAATGGGTTGCTGGTCTATCTGGGGGTCGGCCATGATGATACCCAAACTGATGCGAAGTTTATTGCCGACAAACTGGTTGGATTGCGTATTTTTGCTGACCCGGATGGTAAGATGAACCTTAGCGTTGCGGATATGGGCGGTTCTATTTTACTGGTCAGTCAGTTTACCCTTTATGGCGATTGCCGTAAGGGTCGTCGGCCCGGTTTTGACGCCGCGGGTGACCCGGGCCGGGCGGATGCACTTTACCGGCAGGTTGTTTCACTCATAGAAGCCCAATCCATCAAAGTCCAAACCGGCCAATTCGGCGCCCACATGCACGTTACCAGTACCAATGATGGCCCGGTGACATTCATTCTGGACAGCCAGCGGACATTTTAGCCGTTCGACAGGCCGGTAAAAACCTGCAAGTGACGACTTGGACCGTCCAGCGAGATCATTTAGCATTCAGGTCCACTTTCTTGAGTTTACCGTCAACATAGGTATAGAACTTATAGTCCACATTGATATTCAGGTTTCTGTAGGATATCTCCGGAAGATATAACAGACTGGTATCACCGACGGTAATCTCTTTGGGTGTCATTTCTGTCATTTTCACCTGCATTTCATGCATGCGATATTCCATGACAAACTCAGGTATGGTCTTGATGGCCGCATGGAGACCGAACCCCATGACGATGGCCGATCCGATAATTATACTATGCCAGATTTTCATTCAGGTTATTTCCTTTCATTTCATGTGCGCGTCAAAAATCCATCGCACCCCTGATACTCATCCAAAATCAAAGGTTTTCAAATTTGGCCCGGAGTCTTGACGGCACCATTATTGTTCATAATAGACAATAACATAGACGTCGCTTACCTGGGAATGTTACAGTTATTTATACGATGATACAGCATTTTTCAGGCAGCGGCGGGTTATCGGACCCGTCTGTCCTGGATATTCCCTTTTTTTATCTAAAAATCTCACTATTTGCCGATAAACCGTACCATGAGCCAGGCAAAAAACATCTATGACCTCATGGCCCAGACCCACAATGCCGCTGCGGACAAATCGCTCCTGCTGGCATTGGATATGCTGGAAGAACCCTATCAGACGGCCGCCATGGAGACCCTGATGGATCGGGGCTCTTCGCGTGGAACCGGCGAGCTGGTGGGGCGGTACCATATTTTCTCCCAAAACCGCAAATCACTTCTCTGCAAACGGGTGGGCGATCTGATCAATGGTTTATTCCACGCCGCCGATATGGACCAGGGGCAAACGCGTTTAAATGCGCTGGCGATCATTCGAAAAACCAAATACTATCGCCTTTCTGAAATAGTCACCCTGCTGCTGCGGGACCCTGTCCCACAAATATCACAGCAGGCGGGGGTGACCCTTCTGGAGATGGCACACCATTTTTCTCAAACGACTATCTCCGACCCCGAAGACCTGGCGGGTCAACCGGGCATCGCTACATCCGACGACCGGGGCTATTTTCTTTCGGCGATCCAAAATGCGATCCATCGTGATGGCTTGCGTCATCGTCGTGAAGTGGTCCTGGCCGCGATGATGGTGGTGCCGGCAGACCGGGCAACATTCTGGGCCGACAGCCTCAGCCCTTACCATGCCGTTGGTGAAACCGTCCGCGAGATCATCCAGCAGAACCCGCAGTCTGAACTGGCCTGCTTTTGCCTGACCGCGCTAAAAAATAATCACTTGCGCTTTGCCGTTAGCCGGGCCATTGCCCAAAGTACGAACGCGGATTATATTATCGCCCTGGCCGAGACATTCCTTCATGACCAGGACGATCAAATGGCAGAAGCCCTCCAGAAGATAAAAAAAGCACGATGGCTTGCCCCCGGGGTCATCGCATTTGAAACACTTCCCCCGAACCAGCAGAAGGCCCTGACAGGATTTATCGGTCATTTAGGCCTGGCCCCTGAGGCGGTTGTCAACTACTATGCGCCCTTGATCGAAAGACTCGGGCCAGAGACCATTGCCGCTGTGATGAACTATTTCCCGAGGTTTTCAGGGGAGAGGGTTCTTGAACTGCTGGTGAAGGTACTCAACAGCCCGTATGAACATCTGGCCCATGCGGCCTTCAAGCAATTGATTCAGCGCCGCCCGAAAAATCTTTCTGAGATCATTGCCCGCCAGCTTAACGGCCCTCACGAGTCGTTGCGGCAGATGGCCCGGAAATATTTTCAGAAGATCGCCTTTGAGAGCTATTGGAATAAATTTAACGCCATGAGCGACCCACAGAAGATCAAAACCGGCCAGGCGGTCTTTAAGATCGACCCGGACGCGACGACCCGATGGACCGCGTATATCCAAAAGCCTGACCCGGCGGCTCGTCTTGAAGCCATTCAAATGATCCGGATCCTTGGTCGCACAGCGCACCATACTGAAACCCTCAAGCACTGCCTCAGGGACCAAGATCCCTTCGTTCGCAGTTGCGCAATCGCCGCGCTGGGCGACCTGAAAGCCTCATTAACACCGGCACTCGCACACGAGATTGCCCTGACGCTGGAGGACACCGATTTACGCGTACGGGCCAATGCGATTGACGCGTTGAGCAGGAGTCCGTCGCCCGAGGTGCTCCAAAAGATCGTGCCCTTTATTCACAGTCGGCACAGTCGCCTGCGGGCCAATGCGATAAAAACCTTACACCATCTAAAGGCCGAATCCACCAACAAGGTTATCCGCCAGATGCTATGCGACCCGCGCCCGGGCCACCGCCGCAGCGCCCTGTGGCTCCAGCAACATCTGGCCG
Source organism: Phycisphaerae bacterium (assembly GCA_021736565.1). Classification (GTDB taxonomy): domain Bacteria; phylum Planctomycetota; class Phycisphaerae; order Sedimentisphaerales; family SM23-30; genus JAIPFO01. The sequence continues at coordinate 7,228 of JAIPFO010000075.1, forward strand.
ATACCGTTAATGAAAATGATTCACTTGCCATGGAGCGTTCCCATGTGGAATATTATACCGTCCCTTTATAACAGCGAAACCCTGACCCGGATTCTCCGATCCTCTGGCGATTTCTCTGTCCAGAAGGATATCCCGACGGGAATGCGACTGGTGCGTGACTCCTTTTGGGCCTCCAGCGGGGACTCCCATTTCTTGTGGGTTCTTTTCGGACTGACTCTTTTTGTGATCGCGGTCTTTTCCCTCTGGCACGAAGTCAAAAAAAATCAACGTCGTAAAAAACAGACCGCAAATAATCCGGACCGGCTCTTTGAGCAACTTCTCGAATCGACCGGACTGACCCCGGATGAAAAAAAACTGCTCAACGAGATGACCTCTGGAATTCGCCTGAAACACCCCGCCATGTGCCTGCTGAGCCCTGGAATGCTCGACTGGTCTCGACAGCTCTGGCTCAAGGAAAAAGGGCGTCGAATCGTCACGGCCGGGAAGATAGCCCAGATCGATGAGATCGCGGTGAAATTATACGACCATCGGCCCAGCTCAACGCCTGAAGCCGAATCCTCACTAAAAGTCGATTCCTGTCTATAAAACCCCTTGACGGTCTGGACAATAAGCATAAAAACAGGTCTCACAGGGTCGCCATGCCTCGAATTCCCGCGGCATAAGTGATTTTCGTCTTTAAAATGACCTTTTAAATGCGAAAAACAGGTCCAGAAATAACGATCTGCTGAGGTCCACCGCCCCCTCTATAAAAAAAAATAATAAATTGGACAATTTTATGGTTGCAGGTATAAAATAATATTGATAGAATGAAACTGTTGTGCGATTGTAAGCAAATGAATATTGGTGTCTAATCTTGAGGTGGAAAGCCTGAGATACGGTTGATGCCTTGCTCATATCACGGAACTCTTACACAACCATCATGTTTTGATCCTGATAGTAACGGAAACGCCATAAATGTTGTAAAGCGTTGATCCTGGCATTTAATCGACGTTTTGATATGTCCTTATTAACTTGTGATGCAACCATCTTTTTTTATAGGAGTGCTATGATGTTTAACGAGTATAACTTCAGTGTAATCAGAGCCTTACGACGTTCCATGGGCTGGACCATGGAAGAGCTTGCTGACAAATCCGGGGTCACCTATCCGACGGTTGCCGCCGTTGAAACCAATAAAAGTCTCCCGTCGATGAAAACACTGGACGCCCTGTCGGGGGCATTGCAATTTTCAGCCAGCAGTCTGTTATCCATGGCCGAACGTCGGGTCGTCCAGATCAGGAAGGCCGAGCCCATCAAAACGGATAAATTTGAAAAGGGGCAAAGCGGAATAGAGAACCTCAAAGTGGCCCATTTTGACAAAGGAAAACTTATCCGGGTCAAAGCCGGCGCCGGTGAAAAAATCCACGTGATGAAACTCCATGAGCATTGCCACGAATTGTGCTACGTGCTGAGCGGCCTGGTAAACCTGCGAATTGGCGATAATGACTATAAATTATCACCGGATGATACCATTCTCTTTGATGGCGTCATTGACCACGCCTATACCATGATCAAGGCCGGCGAGCTGATCACCGTTCATATCCCCAAAGATATCCGGATCATTGAAACATTGCTCGATAGCATGGAATCCAAGGTCGCCAAACTGGTTCGATCTGAAAAAAAGATCGCGAAATCAGAAAAAACTCCTGAATAACATAAGACCGGTATCACGAGCCCTTCTTCTGCGCTACCGGGTCAACTTCCAATTGGAAATGCTTCATTTTTTTATACAGCGTTGTACGATTTATTTCGAGCGCATCGGCCGCCATCTGGCGGTTCCAGTTGTGCCGACGCAATGCCGATTCGATAAACTTCTTCTCCGGTTCTTCCAGGGCCAGCCGGAGACTCATCGGTTTTTGTTCGGCGTCTTGAGAGTCATCGTGATAGGTGACGATGTGTTCCGGCAAATCAGCCACTTCGATGTGCCGGTGCTTACCGAGCACCACCGCCCGCTCCACGATATTTTCAAGCTCCCGCACGTTGCCCGGCCAATAATACCCCTCCAGATACCGCATGGCCTCGTCATCAAATCCTATCTTATTCTTTCTGTGGGTTTCGCACATCTTCCGAAGAAATTTCTCGGCGAGTAAAGGAATATCGGTGACCCGCTCGGCCAGGGGCGGCAGTTCAATATTGACAACATTGATCCGATAATACAAATCTTCCCGGAAATTGCCCAAACGGACCTCTTTTTGCAAATCCCTGTTGGTTGCCAGAATGATCCGTACATCCACCGTATAAGTTTTATTGCTCCCGACCGGTTCAAACTGCCGCTCCTGGATCACCCGCAATAACTTCATTTGCAGGCCGGGGGTGGCTGAATTGATCTCATCAAGAAAAATAGTCCCGCCGTCAGCAGCAAGAAATTTCCCCGGCTTGTCATGGACCGCGCCGGTAAACGACCCTTTGACATGCCCGAACAGCTCACTTTCCAAAAGCGTCTCAGGCAACGCACCGCAACTTAATTCAACATAGGGCTTCTCCATCCGGTCAGACCGCTGGTGAATGGCACGTGCGATAAGACTTTTGCCGGTACCGCTCTGGCCGGTAATCAATACGGTAGCCTTACTGTCGGCAACGGATTCGACCGTATCAAATATCTTCAGCATCTTATAGTCATGGCCAATGACATTATCCAGACCATATTGAAAACGCAGCCTTTCTTTCAAATGACGATTTTCCTTCAGCAGGGCCTGCTGCTCCAATGCCCGCTTGACATTCATACGAATCTGGTCATCGACGATCGGTTTGGTCAAATAATCATACGCCCCCATCTTGATCGCCTCAACCGCACTTTCGATCGTCCCGTACCCGGTAATGACAATCGTCAGCAACCCCGGATAACGCTTACGGATGACACGTAGTAATTCAACACCATCGGTTTCGGGCATATTCACATCCGTAATGACCAGATTGTAACATTGCTTCTCCAGTTCGTTGAGTGCTTCATTGAAACAACTCGCCCCCTGAGCCTGGTATCCTTCCAGCTTCAAAAATTCGCACAATGAATCTCGAATGATCTGATCATCGTCAACCACCAGTATTTTATTGCCTTCCATCAAATATCACTCCCAAAAAACTATGCCTGTACGGCGAAATACTTTCGATCGCCGACTGGCACCTGACCCTTAAATACTTAACACTTGCCATCGCCCCCCCCGAACTCCCAACTGGTATGGTCCAGGGGGATGCACACACTGAATAAGCTTCCTTTTCCCTGACGGTTCTGCGCCACAATACGGCCGTTATATTTTTCGATAATTTCTTTACAAATCGCCAGCCCCAAACCGGTGCCCTTGCCAGCCTCCTTTGTAGAAAAAAAAGGCTCAAATAAATTTTCCTGAACCTCTTGAGACAACCCGATTCCCTCATCGGAAAAATTGATGATCAACTCACTGGCAGTCAGATGGGTTTCAACCTCCAACACCCCCCCTTGCCCCTCCATGGCATCGATCGCATTTTTTATCAAATTCGTAAAGACCTGGAATAAATTTCCGCTACGAATATTGGGCAGCCCCTTCTGGTATTTTTTTATGATCTGCACCTGGTTATCATTCGCCTGGTTCTCCATCGCCTTGACCGCATCTTCAGCGATCTTATTAATATCGGCTTCTTTGAATGCCGAATAGCTGCTGCGAGAAAATTCCAGAAGTTCACTTATGATCTTCACCATCCGCAAGAGCCCCTTACGGGATTCATTGAGATATTGAATTGCCGGGCGACTCCCGCCGGCGTTCTCCATGACCCGTATTGCCAGGTTAATATAACGCAAAATCCCATCGAGGGGATTATTGAGCTCGTGGGCCACTTTTGCCGACAGCTTGCCAACCGACGCCAGGCGCTCTGCCGAGGCCAGGCCTTCATGAATCAGCACCTCAGCGGTCACATCCTCTATAAGTAATGTCCCGCCAACTTCCGTCGGCGACTGCCCTTTGACCACAAGCGGACTGCAAATAATTCGTATCGTTTTTTTGGATCCGTTTCCTTGAAATGTAATATCTTCAAACGCGGTCGAACTCTCTTTATGGATCGCTCGAAGAATCTGATCTTCCCAGTTGGTCACGGGATGTTTTCTAAAAGAGGTCCTGATGATCTCGGCAATCGTATCGGCCGAATTATAGGTAGTCAGGAGATTAATGGCCTGTTTGTTGCATTCGGTAATCATCAAGTGGCTGTTAAATGCCACAATGCCTATGGGAATTGATTCAATGATGCTCTGAGCAACAAACCGATGACATAATCCATCACCCAGCTGGTCAGATCCACCATTTCCAGTTTTATCAGCACAATTATTCATCTTCTTTATGAATAATACTATCAAAATGACCTATAGTCAAGCATAGCCGTTGTTTTTATGAAACATTTCTCTTGAAAATCGAGGTTTATTCGAAACAAAAAAAAAGAAAACTTGAGAAATCAGGGCACAT
>JAIPFO010000076.1 GCA_021736565.1 Phycisphaerae bacterium
CGATAGATCCATGATTTTTCATCGTTTAGTGTTTTTTGGATGAATAAGCCTGCGGGTCGAAAGATGATGAACAGATAGGTCGCCACGACCAACATGATCAGGATAAAAGCGAGGCGGCCCATCGAATTTTGCCAGATTTCTTCGGATTGGGACATGAGGGATACCAGAACAAAATAGAGCGGCAGGACCAGTAGTAATAACCAGCGTGTATGCCACCTTAAAAACCGAACCGCCTCGGAAGGAACGCTGAAGTGCGCTTGGACCAGGCCCGCCGGCGCCATAAAACACATGACAATTTCCAACCCCAGAAAGAGAATAGAAAAAGAGAAGCACCCCATGGCGACCGCGGTGGTAAACGAATCCGATCCGGCAACCGCGGTCAGTCGCCAGCTGATAAACAGGAAGAGTCCCGGTCGAACGATCGCCAATAACATCGTGAGGGCCAGGGCCTTTTGGGTATAAGAATAGCTATCCGAATATTTCTGATGCAACAGTTCAGACATGTCGAAGAGATTTTTTTTGAAATGATTGCGTTTGATCAACATCAGGAGAAGGAGAAGTAAAACCAGAACATAGACATAAAATATATCCATAAAATCCTGCATCAACTTTTTGCCCGTCCCGAGCCAATTCTTGGGACTGCCCAGCCAGTTCAGAGACGCCGGTATGTTTTTAAAACTCTCCCGACTGAGCTCGGGAAAGCTTTTTACCCAAAAGATATATTCACTGACAAAGCGGTCGTACTGTTCGATAAGGGCGACCAGCCTGGCCTCACTGACATCCAAATCGATTAGCTTATTAAAATAGGTATTATAAAATTCGATTATAGATTTCAGGTTGTCGCGTTTCGTTTGCAAGTATTTTCTTGCTTCGACGCGAATGCTCTCTCGCTGAGATTCGTTCAATTCGGATTCCAGTTTCAATGACAGGGCGTCCACCTCATCATCAAGCCCGATCAACTCGGCCCAATCATCTTCATGCTTGAGCAATTCGTACTGGGTTGCGGAGATTAATTTGATCCGTTCTTTTAGGTTGCGTTTGTTTTGATTAACATCAGGCAAGCCATTTTTCCGGGTCAGCAAATACAGGCCGATCGTTCCCGAATGACCAATGGTTTCAACGCGTTCTTTCACGCTTTTATACTCATTGCCTCTGTTGGCCAACTCATCTTCAATGACTTTCAGGTTTCTGTTGAGCCCTTCGATTCGGGCGGGTAACCCGTCTGGCCCGGTGAGTAAATTAGTTAAGGTGACGTTATCCTTGGCCAACTGTTTGATGAGGGGATGTGAGAAGATGGCTTCTTTCTGAGCTTTCAGGGCCTCCTGGGAAACTTTTTCCGCCTCCATGCGTGCTCGCCTGGTCGCCATATTCTGCCAGGCATTGAGGAGTTTTTCGGACGCCGAGACATTACGGCTTATCAACTCCCGCCTGGCGGTAAGTAATTCCGCACGCGCTTCGTAACTGGCCATTTCCGCATCGTACAACTGAATTTCATCCCCAAGAACCTTTTCGGTTATTCGGTATAACAACTCCCGTGCTTGAAAGACCGAGGGTTTTTCATCGGGCAGGGATTTGGGCGGCACTGACCGAAGCTTCTCGAGCCTTTCCTTGGCCCCGGCGATCTCCTTGGGCAATATCGCGCGGCGGTCGGCCCTTCGCTTGGGTTCAGCCTCCAGTTCCATCGCTTGGGTGACCAGTGCTTTATGTTCGGCCTCAATTTGAGCTTTTTGATTTTCGACCTGGGCCAGTGAAAGGTTCGCCTCGGCGTCCAGTTTGGGTTCAGCAACAGGCTGGGCCAGTTGTTTCTGAATGTCACTCAGCAGCTGGGGCGATTGCTCTTTCTGTTTCTTATAGCGGTCAATTTCTTTTTGATGTTTTTCTAGCGTCGATAATTGCGGGAGAATCTTATCATACAGGTCGATAAGTGCCTTTTTGGTCGGCTCCTCTATTTCGCGAGATTCCAGTGTTTGTTTTTTTCGGGCTTCGACCTCTTCGGGAGTCGGGAATTCCGCCGCAGCCTTCAGTAACGACGACTCCTCTGAACTCGCCTGGTCCCGGGCAGGTTCCTGGGCAGAGAGGCCGCCAATACCACAGCAAATAATGATCAGGCACAAAATATATTTAAGTTTGACGCCAGCGTTATACCCGTCGCGACGAGACCTGGTACCGGGTTTCCGCATCTTAAAGGGTGACTTGTAAGACGAAAAATAACTTTTGATGTGGGAATCATGTTTATTTGAAAGCACGGCACGGCCCTCTAATGTAAAGTTTCGCTTCTTAAACTAAAAAATGACCTGTATATGATCACATCTTTAAATAATGTCATTCACATTATACTCATTTTTATTTGAAAACAACAAATAATTTAATAGTATGGGAATTTATAATTCCAGGCAGATCTTCAAAGCGGCCTCTGCCAGGTGAGGTTCAGCGAACGCGGGTCATTTATGATCAACTCAAAAAGTGTGGTCCATGGCATCCGAGCGAAACATGAGTTTTTTTGTCCTGCCAAAGGAGCCGACGGCGTCATAAAATTTTTAGATTTTATTTTCCCGCATTATAAAGGGTGGTCCGTCTTTGGCGGGTCGGCTTTTGAGGGGGCGACCAAGTAAACTTCACATACAAAGCCGGATCGAACAGCCGTCCTCACTGGGCACTCTCGGCGAGAACCTTTGAAACGTTCCTCAATTCTCTTTCCAATATAAAACCACCGGGGCCCCACTCCCCCGGTCGATGACCGCCTCAATGTCCTCTCGAAGATGGGTCCGCCGGGCAATCCCGCTGCTGCGTAATGTAAAGACATTACTTCGCACGGTAATGGCCGGTTCAAATTCTTTAAACTGCGTCAGCGTCATTCCCGGAACGGTCAGCACTTCGGCAATGGATCCAAATCCTTCGGTGAGGCTGCGACGATGCTCAATAATCGCCAGGACCATCTTCTGCTGAATACCGGGCAAGGTCATCAGGACCTCCCTGCCGGCCGTGTTGATGTTGATCCGGCCGGGTATGACCTTCTCCTGATCCACCGTTATTCGATCGGCGATCCGTCGGAAGAGTTCAAAGGTGGGCCGTTTCATGGGATCGCCTCCCTCCTGGTTAGCCTCCGGAGCCCCCGGTTCGTTCTCCTGTTTATCCAGAATATCAGAGATCTGACGATAGTCCCTGTTAAAGTCGATCCATTTGGCATAGGAGGGGTCAATCTCCAACGCCACCTCTAGTTCCAGGGCGTCGGCGGTATTAATATTAATGCGCGCGCGGCCCTGGCCGTCCTGGTTCAACTCATAGGAATAGACGGTGAGATAAGCCAGAACCCCCCGGTCCAACTGGCCGTCCTGGTCGTCCATCGGCGGTTGGGCCTCTCCATCATTTTCATTATTACCCAGTAATCCATCCAGATCGCTATCCTCCCCATACAACACCTCCCGGTCAGCAAAATCCACGACCCCCAACTGCCGCAGGGTTGAAAAACCATTTTCGTGCCCTTTCTCTTGACGCCATTTTACAATTGCATCGGCCAGTGGCTGGTTCATTCCGGGAAGCTTCATTAACTGCTCCATATCACATACATTGACATTCAACTTACTCGCCTCATCGACCGCACCATAGACCGTTTGGCCGTCAGGGTCAAACCGGCTGCCATAAACGGTAAAAACACCGTAATCCATCGCTATCGCACGAAAAGTCAAACGGCTGTCGTACCAGGGATCGCCAGGCCCGTCCGTTTTGGAATCGTCCTTGAAAAGCTCACTGATGGCCAGGTTAATTCCCGCGCGTCCCAGCCAGCGGGCCTTCACCTTATCGGCCGCGGCAATCCGCACCGCGTCATCCAATTGCGTTTGAACTACCAGCCCTACCGCCAGAATCGCCAACAAAACCAGCACCCACAAGACCAGTACCAAGACCAGTCCTCCCGATTTTTCCCTGTAAGATTTTCTCATGATCACCCCTCTTCCCTGGGAGGCTCTTTTTTGACGCCCCGCGGGTCCTTCATGAACCAGACTTCCTGACTCATTTTCACACTTGGCCGTTCTCCGGCCCGGCGGTCCTGAAGCCATAAGCTGATTCGTACCGCCTGCGGCATCGGATCGGCCGCGTTCCGGCCCCGCTGCCATTTTCCCCGGACCTCATCATAAAACTCGAACATCAGCTGATCAATATGCCGGGCCACCCGCACCAGCTTCCCCCTTTTATTTCCCAGGGCAAGGTCTTCTACCGGTGCGATTCGCCGCCCTAAATACAACTCCCGGGTTTCCTCATTTAAGCTCAGTCCATATTCGACCTCGTAAATATCCCCCTGGAGGTCATCGCCTGGCCCCATCGGGTCGGCGGTCACATAAATAACCAGTCGGTCCAGCGCCTTCTCCTCTGTATTACTGGTAATCCCCACCAGTTTCATCTCGCCTGGCACCCTGGGGCGAAATTGACTCGCCAGGTCATCCCGCATCATAGAAAGCCCATACCGGCCATGCGCCATCACTTCAGAACTAAACGCCAGGTCCCCCCGGGCATGGTTCACACTGCGATAGGCCGCAACGCCCGCCGCGGCGACCATCGCCCCCAGCACCGAGGCCAGTAGAATTTCCACCAGTGTAAAAGCCCGGCGATGTTTGACGCCAGGGTCAAAAGTGTTTTTGAAACCTGTCTCCCGCATCTTAAAGGGTGCTCCGCCTTTGGCGAACCGACTTTTGGCGTAAAAATCACAAAGAGTCCGCATAGATCAACGTCTCCCCCCGGGCGATGTGCTCCTGGCCCAACACCTCCCAGGTCACCGCCGCCCGGACATGATAAAGCCCGGCCGTTTCGCCCTGTTTTATCTCCAGCACATAACGATAGCCCGGGTAACGGCCATCAAAATTGCCCTGCACCTGCCGCTCGGTTAAAATGGCCTCCTTTTGGGCGACGGCCCTACCCAAACACTCATCCACCAACCGGTATCCCTGCTCATACCATATTCCACGCTGATTGGACTCCACGCTGCGACGAGCCACCCCGCAGATCACCACCGCTCCGATCGCCAGGATCACACAGCTGACAAGCGCCTCTACCAACGTAAAGCCCTTCAATTTTTGATGCAGTCTGCCCATCCCCCCATCATACCGACTCGCCTAAATTCAGGCAACCGAAAATCAACGAGCCCGGCGCGCAAAAAAAGGGCTGTGAACACATCACAGCCCTTTTTGAATTTCTATCGAGGAATTAGTCTCTCAAACGCCTGAAACGTCAGCCACCTGGCCGGCGTCTTCTTTCCGTATCATAACGTCGTTTTTAATACAAAAATCAACTTTTAACGCGAGAGTGAACTTATACTCTGCGTTTTTTACGAAGCATCAACCCGCCGAGGCCAAAGAGGCAGAGGGTTATGGGTTCGGGAATACAAATCGTGTCAATAATGGCTTCGTCAATATAAATTAAGTTATCCTGAGGCGTAATAGCAAGCCATTCGATATCAGGGTTCGGTTTGATGATTATTTCCCAAATGGCATGGTAATAATAATTATCAAGTTGAACTTTGTCTTGCAGCACCATGGACACATTATCAGGATATGTGAAAATTTCCGGCTCCGCACCGACTTGACCGCCTGCGCGGTAAGTTAACTGCAGCTGGATTATCTTGGTATCATTCTCCCTCGGATTGTTGGGGATGAAAAACCGCATAAAGCTTTCGCCATACAGACGCCAGACGCCCTCGTGTCCATTATCAACAGCTTTCCAGTATGTATTAGGTGCGTTAAAGTCCGGAGGGCCAAAAGGTGGGTCAATTCCGACAATTTCAGCCATAGGTGGGCCGAAAGGATTAAAATCGACATCCAAATCCGCTGGGCTGTTGTCATTGTCAAACGCCCAGGCCTGGTGTGTGGTAAAATCATCGCCACGCCAGGCGGGCGGATTGTCATTCATGATCGCCGCCGAAGCGATTCCAGAAAAAACACAACACAACGTCCCGATAAATACTACATTTCTCATTGCTAGCTCCTCAAAAAAAGTATACGTCATTTTTGTCCCAAACAAGGGTCATAACTTTGTTTATAACACAAAAAACTAGACTTACTCTTATTTAGTATTATCTGACCATTTACCCCGAAAGTCAAGAAAAAAATATTTTATTCTTACCCGGCTAAATTACCGCTTTTTCGCATCAAAATTCTCTTTTTTACCCTGAGCCATATTTCTTCCGATTGAATTTTCCCATTTTCCCGTCATTTGACACCCGCGACATATTTTTTTTCAACCCTGTTCCCTCCATTTAAAGGTTGATTTTAGATACGAGTCTTGACTTTTGACGCGGGAATCACCTTTAGGATGTGCAAGTCAGGATAGCCATTGCAATAGTGCCCCCAGGCGGTATAATAGGGCCAGTCACTATCCTGACCGTGCCGATAACCGATTTGAACATTACCCTGACAAGGAGCCTGTCGATGAAAAAGATGTCATGCCTCGTAATTATCGTAACTTCTTTTATTGCAATGAGTTGTATCACATTACTTGCCGAGACCGGCCCGGGATACTGGCCGAAATGGCGGGGCCCGAATGATACCGGTTCGATCGCCGCCGGGAACCCGCCGGTGAGCTGGAGTGAGACTAAAAACATCAAATGGAAAGTAAAATTCCCCGGTAAAGGGTCGTCGTCGCCGATCATCTGGGGGGATAAGATCATCTTCCAGACCGCCGTCGCCAGCAAGGCAGCAGGGGAAAATACCGCCAATAAGGCATCGGAAGCTCGCCCACCGCAAGACGCACCAAGGCGATCAGGAAGGCGTGGAGGGGGCGGCATGAGCAGCCAGGTATCCACCGAATATAAGTTCGATGTGGTCTGCCTGAACCGAAAAACCGGGGAACTCCTCTGGCAAAGGACGGTCACGGAAGCCCTGCCGCACGAAGGGCACCATCGCGATCATGGATTTGCTTCCTTTTCACCGGTGACAGACGGCAAAAACATCTGGGCCAGTTTCGGCTCCCGAGGCATCCACTGTCTGGATATGGCAGGGAAAATCATATGGAGCAAAAACCTGGTCAAAATGAGAATGCGTGCCGGTTTCGGCGAGGGCAACTCCATCGCCCTGACCGACAAGGCAATTATCGTCGTTTCCGACCAGGAAGACCAATCGTGGATCCATGCGTTTAATAAGGACAACGGCGAACTGCTCTGGAAAAATAAACGGGACGAGCCAACGGCCTGGGCGACCCCGCTGGCGGTACAGGTCAACGGTAAAACCCAGATCATAACCAACGCCACCAATAATGTACGCAGTTATGATGCCCAAACAGGCGACATTATCTGGCAATGCACCGGCCAGACACAAAATGTAATTCCTTCGCCGGTGGTGGGTTTTGAGAAGGTATTCTGCACGAGCGGATATCGCGGAGCCGCCCTGCAGGCCATCGAACTGGGAAAGACCGGCACGCTCACCCCATCGAACGGCATAAGCTGGCAGGCTACCGAAGGCACGCCCTACGTCCCTTCACCGGTTCTCTATAAAGATAAGCTCTACATCTGTGCCGGCAACAAGGGCGTGATTTCCTGCTACCAGGCCCAAACCGGCACCCCCCACTTTACCCAGCAAACCCTCGAAGGCATCCAAGGCGTCTATGCCTCACCGGTTGGCGTGGCCGACCGCATCTATTTTGCCGGACGAAAAGGAACGGTGGTCGTGATCAAGAATTCCGATAAGCTGGAAGTCCTGGCCACCAACACGCTGGATGACGGTTTCGACGCCTCACCGGCGATCGCCGGGGACGAGCTTTACCTTAAAGGAAATGAATATCTTTATTGTATCGCTGAGAAATAATTCTTCTTGCCCCATCGCTTCGTTGTATATATACTTCATGAAAACAGTACTTGTTTGAATGGAGTCTATACAATGCTGCAAGTGGCCCAACAGTCTGCCAAAGAAAAAGTTGATTGCTATTTCGACCATCTTAACCAGAAGGTTCTCACAAAAACCGACCTGGATGGTATTTTACGTCAGAATCGCTCTGCATGGGAGATTCCCCGCGCGACCACCACGCTGGATTTCATTCAGTCGCTGATCACTGACGGGAAGATCCAGTCCGAGTTTTTCGATTTTCCCACCCGAAAATTCGTCCGGTACACACGCGATAACCCCTCCATTTCCGAGGTGATCCTTTCGCTCAAGCCCGGGTGCCATTTTTCGCACCATACCGCCATGTACCTGCATGAGCTGACCAATAGCCCACCGCCGGCGATTTATGTTAATTTTGAGCAGAATCCCAAAAATCAGCCCCCCTTAACGCTCCGGCAGGAGAGTATCAACGTGGCTTTTGGACGGAATCCGCGGGTTACTACGAATATTGCTGAATATCAAAACCAGAAAATATACCTGCTCAATGGGATGCATACCGATAATCTGGGGGTAATTTCCTGTCAGGGCCCCGCCGACGAGCTTATCCGGGTCACCTGTCCGGAACGCACCCTGATCGATATCACCGTTCGGCCCGCCTATTCCGGCGGCCCCGCCGAAGTGCTCAATGCCTTTCGACTCGCCCGCGGTAAATTCTCAGTGACCAAACTGGCCGATATGCTAAAAACCATGACCCACAGCTACCCTTACCATCAGGCTATTGGGTTCTACCTGCAAAGAACCGGGGTCTACGCCCCCGCCATCCTGAAACCCCTCCGCGAATTCCCCATAAAATTCGACTTCTACCTCACCCATCAAATCCAAAATCCAAGTTACGATCCAAACTGGCGAATCTATTATCCCGCTGAGCTGTGAGAAAGACAGATTTTCAGCATGGGCAAAGCTCATCCTACTTGGCTGGTCCAGCGAACGCTGGTAATTAAATTTCTTCTCGAACATATTCAATGCATACGTCGTCAAAATCAAATAGTTGAAAACACACATAAAGTGGCCAAAGAAAGGCCAGAGAAAATATAAAAAATACGTTCATAAGTTTATCGCTTTTCTTGCTTCTTAGTGGCACATTGTATAAGTCAGAATTATATTCAGGTAACAAATAATCCTTGACCAGATATTCATGAGCCTCCCAGTCATTCTCAGAATGAAATGGTGAATAATTTTTTATCTCAATAATTTCTTCAGACTTAACATTTTTTTCATTATACCGTTTCACACAAAATGCCAATAAGCAAAACAACATCCCCAAGCCCAGCCATGCCAGATAAGCTATAATAATGGAATATTTATATATTGCCAAACCTATCAGCAGTACCAAAAGAAGTAACAAGATACGATACAGCCAGACTGGATGCCATACTGTTTTTTTTATTTCTCGTTTTTTCAGGCTATAATCTGTCTTGAGAAATGCGATCAGTCGTTTGAAATAATCCCATTGTTCTTTAGTTCCTAAAAAATTATGATCAATCAGGTCGTCATAATATCCCCACAAATCAAACGCGATATTCCAGCCAGCCTTATCTCTCTTAAAATCATTTATGTTGACAATGTCACAAAAGATAATTTCGTCAAACTTATCGGAACGAATCTCACCCCGCATATAGGCTGCAATCGTACTCGCTAATTTATCTCGCGCTTCCCTGTGAACCTGAAAACCTTGACTCAATTTATTGACCATCCCCTCATCCCCGCACCGCTTCATAAACCGCTTTGCAGCTCTCCAAAAGGCCTTTCATTTCTGAAAGGGGCATCATGCAGGCGGCGTCGCTGAGGGCTTTGGCGGGATTGGGGTGGGTTTCGATGAAGAGGCCGTCGGCACCTGACGCCATGGCGGCCCGGGCTAATACGGGGGCCATCTCGGGGGCGCCGCCGGAGCTGTTGCCCAGTCCGCCGGGCTGCTGGGTGGAATGGGTGGCGTCCATGACCACCGGGACGCCGAGTTTTTTCATCTCCACGATCCCGCACATATCGACAACCAATCGGTTATAGCCAAACGAGCTGCCCCGTTCGACCAGGGTGACATTCTCATTTCCCTGACCGTTGATCTTCTCGATGACATTTTTCATATCCCAGGGGGCCATAAACTGCCCCTTTTTCACCTGGACACATTTACCGGTCCGACCCGCTGCCTCTAAAATATCCGTCTGACGGGCCAGAAACGCCGGAATCTGCATCACATCCAGCACCTCAGCGCACAGAACCGCCTGTTCGGGCAAATGAATATCCGAGACCACCGGCACCTCAAATTCTCGCTTGACCTGGTCCAGGATCCGCAACCCTTCCTGAATGCCCGGCCCGCGAAAGCTGCTGCTACTGGTCCGGTTGGCCTTATCGAAACTGGCCTTAAACACATAGCCTATCCCCAGCTTTGCAGTTAATTCTTTAAGATTTTCGGCGATTTTAAGGCAGATATCCAGGCCTTCGATAACACATGGGCCGCCCATTAGTACCAGTCCACTATTTTCGCCCAATGTGACCTGGGGGCCACCATCCGATCCGATTGTAATTATTTTGTTCATCATTCTCTCTTTATAAGCTTTCAAAGAAAAAAAATCAAATGGAGAAATAAGACGCCAGCGTCATAAGTATTTTTGGAGCCCGTTTTCCGCATCTTAAAGACCGATACATCACTCTAAAATTGACTTTTGACGTGGACATCAGCGTTATGAGTATTTTGAGCCCGTTTTGGGGTAGAAAATAGCCCATCTTTTTTTCTTTCCCAGGGCCGGTATGCTGCGCTGCGACCTTCTGATTGACATTTCGCCCCCTAACCGGTAAGATGTCATGGTAAAACTGGGGCGTGCGAGAGTTCTGGCAAAGTAGTACAAGCATCCGACGGCCTAAAAATTGCATCCGAATTAATAGAAAGCAATATATGGAAAAATGTTACATTTTAGGCATTGAGAGCAGTTGTGATGAAACCGGGGTCTCTATCGTGGCCGATGGCCGGGAGGTGATCTCCAGCGTGGTCGCCTCGCAGGTCGACCTGCATAAGAAATACGGCGGCGTTGTCCCGGAAATCGCCGCCCGGGCGCACATTGAAAACATTATTCCGGTGCTCCATGAGGCCCTCGAACTGGCCAAAATCGCCCCGGAAGATCTCTCGGCGGTAGCGGTGGCCAATTGCCCGGGCCTGGCCCCGGCGCTGCTGATCGGCGTGACCGCGGCCAAGACCCTTGCCTGGTGCTGGCAAAAGCCCCTGATCGGGGTCAATCACGTCCACTGCCACCTCAATTCGGTGATGCTGGACGAGGCCCACGACTGTTTCCCGGCGGTGGCCCTGGTCGTCTCCGGCGGCCATACCAATATCTATCACTGCAAGTCGCCCCTGGCGTTAGAACCGCTGGGCACCACCCAGGACGATGCCGCGGGTGAGGCGTTTGACAAGGTCGCCGCCATTCTGAAACTCCCCTACCCCGGCGGCCCCTCCATAGAAAAAATCGCCAAAAACGGCAACCCCAAGGCCATTCGATTCCCACGAACCATGCTCAAGAAAGGGTCGCTGAACTTTTCCTTCAGCGGTATTAAAACGGCCGTGCTGTATCATTGCCAGGGCCAGGATATGCTCGGTAAAGATCGCGTCCCACAAATGAGCGAGCAGGAAATCGCTGATATCGCCGCCAGTTTCCAGGCAGCGGTCGTCGAGGTGCTGGTCAAAAAGACCCTGATCGCCGTTGATCAACAAAAGGCCAAAACCGTATTGCTCGGCGGCGGCGTCGCGGCCAATACCTATCTGCGCAACAGTTTACAAGACGCCTGCGACAGGGCCAATGTCCGGCTGATCATTGCC
>JAIPFO010000077.1 GCA_021736565.1 Phycisphaerae bacterium
CCGCCAGTATAATCAATACCGCGGGTCACAAGGCATTTGTCTTAACTTCTCTATGTGTAGTTTTTTATGAACTTTGACTTGTTTTTTGAATTAACCAGAGTCCTATAGGGTCTGGGATTACCTTTCGAGTTTTTCGAGTTGGCTTTGGAATAGTTCTTGGCCCCATAGGTCAAGCGATGGCTGTTCGTGAATGCGGAGAAACCTTCGGGCGTCCTGGGGGGCGCCGGGATGATACGGGTCAAGCCAATGGTCGTCGACCGGGGGGCTTATCATAGCGTCTGGATGCTCATCCCGCTGACTTTCTGGCCTTTATCGGGCACTTGCAGCTCGACACAATGCCGACAACTACCGGCTTGATGTTGTAGAACGCCCACTCGTCGCATAAAGCGGTCTCTATCAAGATAGTTTTTCTGGAGTTCCCCCAGACCCTCTAAATAATTACGCACTTTCCGTTGACGCATGGCTCGCTCTTTGGCCCTACGACTTTTACTCCGCGCCAGGACATAACATTCTCCATCTTTGTTAAGATGTTTTACCGAAACACTGGCATTGGCCTGTTGCCACTCTTTTTCCCCTTATGAGTCTTTAAGTACATGGCCATATTATCGCAGATTAAAAAAACGCTGCAATAGGGTAGGCCTCTACCATGCGACATTTCGAATAAAAAACACCCCTGACGGTTCAGTATCGCAGAATATATTTTTTATTTTAACGTTTTAGCGACCTAAGTGAGAAAGTTGGGCTAAAACCCTGCTAAGCAGTGAGTTAACGTATAAAAAAGTGCGAAAGTTAACAACTTATGAACTGGAAGAAATGTTTAAACATGGTGTAAATAATACTTTACACGCCATTTGAAATATGGTAAAAACCAGAAACAAGGACTGTCAAAAACTCTGTGTTAAATATGCGATGGATATCTGCATGCTTCTCAAACGTCACCTGAAGTGAAATTTGAGAAAGGAAGAATTCGTAAATGATTAGAAGCCAATTGAATGTGGTCACGTGTTTTTCTAGAACCGTCGAACGTCTAGCGGGATAACTTTTCAAATTAGGAGACAGATATGATAAAGAAGAAGTCTAAGTCTACACGCCGTGCGTTTTTGAAGCGTACGGCTGCCCTGTCGATTGCACCGTATATTGTGCCGGATTTGGTGCTGGGGCGTGGCGGGAATATTGCTCCAAGCGATCGGATCGTGATGGGCGGAATTGGAATTGGCGGACGCGGTTCTTCAGATTTGGGTTGGATGTTGAACGAGCCGGATGTGCAGTGGGTTGCGGTCTGTGATGTCCGAAAAAGTCGGCGTCAAGTAGCCAAGAACATGGTGGACAGTAAATATGGCAATAAAGATTGTGCCGTGTATAGCGATATGCGGCAGTTGTTGGCCGAACGTACGGATGTGGATGCCGTGCTGATAGCCACTGGCGACCGCTGGCATGCACCGGCTTCGATCATGGCCATGCGGGCCGGTAAGGATGTATATTGTGAGAAGCCAGCCTGCCATACGATGGCGCAAGGGCAGATGGTTGTGGAGACCGCGCGCCGGTATGGCCGGATCTATCAAACCGGTGCCCAGCGGCTCAGCGAGCCGCCCCACGTGTTTGCCATAGAAATGGCCCGATCCGGTCGGTTGGGTCAGATTCATACCGCTTACGCCGACATTCGCTGGCGCGATGGATTGCGTCGCGACTGGTTGCCGGCGGAAACGGAACTCCCTAAGGATGAACTGGACTGGGATGCCTGGATCGGTCCATGCCCCTGGCGCCCTTACAACAGCGGTTATGTCAATGGAGGAGGATGGTATCACTTTTATGATTTTGCGACCGATGTCGCGATGTGGGGCGCGCACACGATTGCCCAGGCCTTGGCCGGGCTGGACATGACGGACGTTTCCTCTATCGAATTCGAGTATGCCGGGCCGGATAAAACGATGGTGACACACCTGTCCAACGGCGTGAAATTGGTTCTGGTCCGAGCCAGCGGCTCGGTATGGGAAAAGTGCAAGTACTGGCATGGCGCTTGTGGTGAGCGTTTCGATGGTCCCGAAGGTTGGGTCGCCGCCGCCGATGGTTATTCCAGTACCGATGTCTCATCGCCGGCGATATTGCGCGACTACAGGAAAGTGCTGGACGAATATGTAGGCCGGACACAACGGCGGCTGAATCACGTGCGGAATTTCTTCGACTGTATCCGGTCCCGACGACCCACCGTGGCGAATCCTGAAGTTATGTATCGGTCTATGAACATCTGTCTGGCGGCAGATATCTGCGAACGATTGAAGCGGAACCTGAAGTTTGATCTGCGTAAGGCTGAGTTTATCGGCGATCCCCAAGCCAATCGAATGCGGTTCCGTGTAATGCGCGAACCGTGGATCGTCTAACGAGATAACATTTTAAGTTGACGCCAGCGTCATTCCCGGCGCGCCGGGATTTGATGTCCATTTCCCGCATCTTAAGGGCTGGTTTTAGATACGATATATTCCTATTAACATGCGAGTCTAATTTAGGAGACAGATATGGTAAATAAAAACTGTAAATCTACACGTCGTGCGTTTATGAAGCGGACGGCGACCCTGTCAATTGCACCGTATATTGTGCCGGCTTGGGTGCTGGGTCGGGGGGGAGATATTGCTCCAAGTAACCGCATTGTACTGGGCGGCATTGGTATCGGCAACCGCGGTCAGCACGACCTGAAATGGATGCTGCCGAATTCGGATATATATTTTGTCGCGGTTTGTGATGCACGCAAGGAGCGGCGGGAGGCCGTGAAGAATATGGTTGACCAACGGTACGGCAATAAAGATTGCGCGACCTACCGTGACATTCGAGAGTTTCTTGCCACACGTACCGACATCGACGCAGTGCTGATAGCGACAGGCGACCGCTGGCATGCGATGGCTTCCATTCTGGCGATGAGGTCAGGTAAGGACGTTTATTCCGAAAAGCCTTCGTGCATGACGATTACAGAAGGGCAGGCGGTTGTTGAAACGGCCAATCGCTACGGACGGATTTATCAAACCGGTACACAAAGGCTCAGCGAAGGGAATTTTATTTTTGCTAATGAAATGATTCGCACGGGAAGGCTTGGCAAGGTACACACTGTTCGGGCCCATATTGCTCCCTGGGATGCCGCTGAAATGAGACATGATTGGTTGCCTGGGGAACCCGAGCCGTCCAAAGATGAGATAGACTGGGATGAATGGCTGGGCCCATGTCCCTGGCGCCCCTACAACGTGGCTTATACTCGCGGGGCATGGCGGGGGCATTATGATTTTCATACGAGCTGTATTGGCGAATGGGGTGCCCATACTTTTGCGCAGTGCCAGGTGGCAATCGGAGCCGGCGATACGTCCGCGGTTGAATACGAATATGTGAACAATCCCACAGGGGACGGTATGGTTACACGTTTTGACAATGGCATTAAGATGATTTTGCAGATGAAGGGCTGGCGTGGTTCGTGCGGTGTTCGCTATGAAGGTACGGAGGGGTGGGTTGCGGCGGCGGACGGTTATTCAACACCGGATGTTTTTCCATCTTCCCTGATGGAGGACTACAGGAAGACCATTTACGATTATACGGCACGTACACAGCGTCCCTTGAACCATGTGCGCGATTTCTTTGACTGCGTGAAGTCGCGAAGGCCTACTGTGGCGAATCCGGAGGTTATGCACCGGTCCATGACGACGGTCCACGCGGCCAATATATGCATGTGGCTAAAGCGGAACTTGAGATATGATCCTGTTAAAGAGGAATTTATTAATGATCAAGAGGCTAACAGGCTCCGTTCACGTGCAATGCGAGAACCGTGGATTATCTAAATGATGATTCCCGCGTCAATGATAGAATTTAAACTGAAAGGAATTTGAACCATGTTGAAGTTGAAAATGAGTTACGTTTTATTGATCACTTTATTTTTAAGTATAACTTTACCGCTGGGCCCCCAAACTGTTTCTGCCGCAACAAGCGAAGAAGTTGACAAATTGATTGCTGTAATAAAATCGGACGCCCCCCACAAGGAAAAGGCGGACGCCTGTCGTCGTCTGGCGGTTGTCGGCACCCAAGAGGCGGTTGAGCCGCTGGCGGAACTGCTTGCAGACGAAAAACTCTCACATATGGCCCGTTACGCGTTGGAGCCGATACCGGACCCTGCGGTTGACCAGGCTTTTCGGGAGGCACTTGGCAAACTTGAAGGGGGCCCGCTGGTTGGTGTTATAGGCAGTATCGGTGTGCGTGGTGATGGCATGGCGGTCGGGGCGCTGACTGAAAAGTTACAGGTTTCTGATTTACAGGTTTCGCTTGCGGCGGCGAAGGCCTTGGGCAGTATCGGCACTTCGGAGGCCGCCAAGGCGCTGCAACGTGCGCTGCCAGATGCCTCTGCCGACAATCGACTTGCGATATGTGAAGGTTTATTCCGTTCTGCCGAATCGCTTGGGGCCAAAGGCTTGAACAGTAAAGCTATCGCTATTTACGGCCAGTTACTCCGGGTCGATGCACCGCATCAGGTTCGATGTGGGGCATTGCGCGGCTTTATTCTGGCTCACCCGCAGACAGACGCCCTGAAGTTGCTGCAGCAGAATTTACTAAGTAATGACTGGGTTTTATTCGCTGGGGCTGTACAGGCGAGTCAGGAATTGCCTGGTGAAAAGATTACCAAAGTATTAACTGGTGTGCTGGAAAAGATTCCTGCGGACAACCAAATCCTTGTGATCCAAACACTTGGCATGCGCGGAGATACAGGGGCACTTGAGGCACTATTTTCTCGCGTCGCCAAGGGGGCTAAATCTGTCCGCATCGAAGCCCTCCATGCTTTATCTGAAATTAAAGACCCCTCTGCGGTCTCTGTGTTTGTGGAATTGCTGGAGGATACCGACGATGAGATCTCACAGGTTGCCCAGGAATGTTTGGCAACACTGCCCGGACCGCAGGCGGATAACGCGGCGAGGGAAATGCTGACAAGCCGGCACCCTAATCGTCGCCTTATCTCGCTCGAACTGATTGGGCGTCGACGAATGACCACAAGTATTGATGCCTTACTCAACGCTGCCCGGGACCCCGATGCAAAAGTGCGACAGACCGCGTTGACAAAAATCGGAAAATTAGGCGGCCCTGCTCAGTTGCCTGCTTTGTTAAAGCTGTTCGTAAGCCTGGAAGCATCACAGGATTTGAACGCGGCCGAACGGGCATTGAGGGATATTTGTGTGCAATTTGATGATCGTCGATCATGCACTGCTAACCTTATAAACCTCTTGCCCCAGAGCTCGCCTGCCCAGAGAATCGCCCTCTTGCGTGTCCTGAAAACCCTTGGAGGAACCGAGGCACTCCAGGCGGTGCGAAAGGCTGTTAATGATTCGAATGATGAAGTGCATTCTGCCGCTATCCGTGCGCTTGCCTCATGGAACAATGCCCAGGCCGCACCCGATCTGCTCAATTTGGCTAAAACGGCCGCTAATCCAACAGACCGGATCGTATCGCTTCGTGCTTATCTTCAGATGGCCTCTCTTCCGGACATTTCAGTGGATGAACGTCTGGCAATGTGCCGGCAGGGCAGCGAGTTGATTAAGCAGGATGACGAAAAAAGACTTCTTCTTGCCGCGTTAGGTGGTATTGAATCTGTCGATGCCCTGGCGATGATTGTACCCTATTTAAATGAATCGTCTCTCGCGGACGAAGCCGCCGTGGCATGCGTATCGGTGAGTGAGAAGATTCTCCAGAAACAGCCCGATAAAGTGGCTCATGTCATGGAGGAGGTTATAGCCGCTGTGGATAACAAAGACATAAAGAACCGGGCCCAAAAAATATTAAACAATGCCAACAAGGCCGCGGGGCGATAGAGAAATAGTTGTATAATTGACGTCAGCGTCATAAGTATTTTTTCCCATCCGAACAAGGAGAAACAATATGAAAAAGATTTCAATAGGTACATGGGCATACACGATAGGTCCGTATGAGAATAATCCCATTTCATGGGACGAAGTAATCAACAAGGTCAAGTCTTTGGGATTTGATGGTGTTGAATTAGGCGGTTTTCCGCCGCATCCAAATCCTGATGACCTGCCCGGCAAAGAGCAGCGTGACCAGTGCAAAGAAAAAATGGAGCAATTGGGGCTGGGCTGGTCAGGTCTGGCGGCAAATCTGTGGGCCGAGCATCTTATCGATTCAGAGGATAACACGGCTTATTTGGAGACATTCCGTAAGAATCTACAGTTCTGCGCCGACCTTGGCATACCGGCCATTCGCGTGGATACCGTTCATCCGCCGACTATCTTCGATACGGTTGAGCCCCATATCGCCCAAAAGCGTGTTGTCGATGCATGGAAAATCTGCGCCGCGGAATCCGCGGATGCCGGCATACGTTTGACCTGGGAATTCGAGCCGGGTTTTGCATTCAACAAGCCTTCCGATATTCTGCAAATTATTGAGCAGGTCAACCATGACAATTTCGGGGTGATGTTCGATGCGTGCCACGGATACATGGTCGCCGTCGAAGGGGCTCGTCAGCCCGGTGAAAAGGAAACACTACCCGGCGGTGTCCTTGAACTGGCCAAAAAGCTACGCGGCAAAATCAATCACATCCACCTGATCGATTCAGACGGCACCCTCCATGATGATGAAACCTCAACACATGCTCCGTTAGGTGACGGTAAGATTGATTTCGATGAGCTTCTGCCGGAACTCAACAAGAACGACATGGGGCACAACTGGTGGACGATTGATCTGTGCTTCTGGTCTGATGCATGGTCTGTTACGGAAAAATGTAAAAAGGCTGTGGACGAACTGAACAAAAAATATGGATAGTCGCGACTCCCGCGTCAAAAGTCGATTTTCGTCTTATAAAACGGCCTTTAAAATGCGGAAAACAGGTAGCAAATCCCGGCACGCCGGGATTGACGCTGGCGTTAATCTCACCGGGCTTATACTAAACACTCGATAGAGGAATGGATTTATGAAAAAGAAACTGAATATTGGTCTCATCGGCTGTGGCTTTATGGGAAGAACCCACTCAAATGCATATCGCAAGGTGAGTAATTTTTTTGACCTGGACTATAAGCCTGTACTAAAAACTATCTGTGACCGAAATGAAGAAAAGGCAAAAAAATTTGCCGATCAGTGGGATTTTGAATCAATCGAAACAGACTGGCGAAAGCTGCTTGAACGTGACGACATTGACGTGATAGATATTTGCACCCCGAATAATCTTCATGCCGAGATGGCCATTGCCGCCGCAGAAGCCGGAAAGATGATCATTTGCGAAAAACCTTTGGCGATGAATACCGCTGAAGGCAAGGCAATGGTCGATGCCGTAGAGAAGACTAATGTGGCGAATCTGGTATCCTACAATTATCGCCGAATCCCCGCGGTTACTCTGGCAAAAAATCTGATTGACCAGGGCAAATTGGGTAAAATTTATCACTACCGGGCCAATTTCCTTCAGGACTGGACTATCGCAACAGACCTTCCTCAAGGTGGCGATGGCCTCTGGCGACTGGATGCCAAAGAAGCCGGCAGCGGCGTAACCGGTGACCTGCTGGCACACTGCATTGATACCGCCATCTGGCTCAACGGCCCGATTAAAGAAGTCACCGCCATGACCGAAACATTTGTCAAGGAACGCCAGAGCGTTACCAGCGGAAAAGTTGAGCCGGTGAAAATTGACGATGCCTGCGCGTTTTTGGCACGGTTTGAAAACGGTTCTCTTGCAATTTTTGAATCCACCCGATATGCACGAGGCCATAAAGCACTTTACACCTTTGAAATTAACGGCCAAAATGCTTCGATTGCCTGGGACTTACATGACCTGCACAGACTCTCATGGTTTGATCATCGTGATGAAGGCCAGACACGCGGATGGCGTTCTATCCATGTTACAGATGGCGAGCACCCCTATATGGATAAATGGTGGGTTCCCGGCCTGGCAATTGGATATGAGCATAGTTTTGTCCACCAGGTGGCCGATTTCTTAGAAGGTCTGGCAACCGGTACTCCCGCTGCCCCTACATTCCGTGACGCGCTGATGACTCAGGCCGTTTGTGATGCCGTGCTTTCTTCGGCAAAGAACAAGACATGGGAAACGGTGCAGTACGAATAAAAATGACTCCCGCGTCAAAAGGCGTTTTTCGCATTCTAAGACGGCCTTTAAGATGCGGGAAAAAGTCAATAAAATACTTATGACGCTCGCGTCAAATAGTTTTGAAAGGATATTGAAATGTCTGTTGCATCATTAGCAGCCAAAGCAATGGAACAGGGTAAGGGCATCGTTCGGCTGGCCCCCAATTGGGTGCCGCGTTCTTTTTGCGTGCCCGGCCGAAGGATAAAATTGCACCCGGATGATTATTACGCCCTGGGGGGTGAAAGGGGGGGGATCGATGAACGCTGGTTTTCTTCGACAACCCCGGCCGATAATGGTCCTTTGACAGCCCCAGACGAAGGGCTCAGTTTTATTGTGTTTGAAGAGGGGGGTAAAACCGAAAAGTTCCTCCTCCGCGATGCCGTGGCCGAACTCAAAGGTCAGATTATTGGCTCACGTCTCTGGGATAAGTATCAGCGATGGCCCATGTATTCAAAGTTCTTCGACAACAAGGGCGCCTTACCCCATCATATTCATCATCGC
Source organism: Phycisphaerae bacterium (assembly GCA_021736565.1). Classification (GTDB taxonomy): domain Bacteria; phylum Planctomycetota; class Phycisphaerae; order Sedimentisphaerales; family SM23-30; genus JAIPFO01. The sequence continues at coordinate 8,606 of JAIPFO010000077.1, forward strand.
GATGAACATGCTAACCTGACCGGCCAAATGGGAAAGCCCGAAGCTTACTATTTCCCACCCCAGGCCAATAACTACGGTGCCGACTTTCCATATACCTTCTTTGGGCTGGCACCCGGTACGACCCGTGAACAAGTTCGTCAGTGCCTCATGGATTTCATCAAGGGTGATAACAAGATCACGAATCTATCCCGGGCTTTTCGTCTGGAAGTCGGTACGGGCTGGGATGTGCCTCCCGGAGTACTGCATGCTCCGGGCAGTCTGTGTACGTACGAGCCGCAAATGGCGTCCGATGTCTTTGCGATGTATCAATCCATCACCGGCGACACCGTTGTACCTAAGGAACTGCTCTGGAAGGACACGCCAAAAGACCGTATGGGTGACATGGATTGGCTGCTGGATGTTATCGATTGGGACCTTAATCTCGACCCCAACTTTAAGGACAATCGTTTTATGCGCCCCGAGCCTGTCGAACCCGTTGAGCAAATGAAAAGCCGGGGCTATATTGAAAACTGGATATGTTATAAGTCCACGGCCTTCAGTGCAAAGGAGCTTACTGTTCTGCCCGGTGCTGCGGTTACCATAAGCGATGCTGCCGCATACGGCATGATACTCATGCAGGGGCATGGCACAATGGGTGTTTGGGATATTGAAACGCCTGCACTGATTCGATATGGACAACTTTCCCATGATGAATACTTTGTCAGTGAAGAGGCTGCAAAGACGGGCGTGAAGATTGTAAACCCTTCTAAAACAGACCCGATCGTAATGCTGAAACATTTTGGAGCTGGAAATCCAGACCTGAAACTGTAAAGCCCTCCGGTTATCGCCGCGATGCGCCCTGGCGATTCGTAAAAAAAAAACGCGCACAATTAAAGGCTTGTGCTATCCTGAATAAGTGCCATAATAGACGCCAGTCCGCCTTTGGCGCATTGATCCTGGTGTCTAATCGACAATTTTACGCGTCAAAATGGACTTTTGACGCAACCATCAAAGTTAAGAAAGGCTGTCCGAGCCAAGAGAATTGAGCCGTCTCGCTCGCACAGCCATCGAATCCAATGGTTGGATTCGAAAATCATTGCGTAACAGGCTCCATGAAGGAAATTATATTATGAAGTTCAGATTATTGTTGATTTTATCCGTCGGTGCAATTTCATTTTCACTCGGCTGTGGAAAAGAGTTGTCACATAACACAAAGACCCTGGAAAAGCCTGCCGCCGAAGTCGTCTCGTTATTCAACGGCAAAGACCTCAACGGCTGGGAGACAACCGGTAATGCCAAATGGACCGTTCAGAATGGCATGCTCATCGGAACACAGGGCGAAAATAATTCCCCCGGTGACATCTTCACCGTCGGCTCCTATGATGACTTTGAGCTGACCGTAACATATCGCGTCGAATGGCCCTGCAATAGCGGTGTCTGGTTCCGTTTCCAGACCCCCAACAAGACATACCAGGCCGATATCCTCGAATTCAAAAATCCCGAATGCTACTCGGGTTCTCTTTATTGCCCCGGCAAAATGTTCCTTGCGATGAATACCGACAAAGCCCTCGTCAGCCGTAACGGCTGGAACACAATGAAAATTCGCGCTGAGGGCCCCAATATAAAGATCTGGCTCAATGGCACTCAGGTCGCCGACGTAAATGACGACTTAACCGGTTCCGGAAAAATCGGCTTCCAGATTCATCCCGGAGACCAGTTTGCCAAAATGAAAATTGTCGTAAAAGAAATATTCATAACGCCGTCTGGTGCGATGGGGGATCTTGGAGGGGCTGATCAATGAATTGCGAAAGGTGGTGACGGTTTTAAGGTGCATCTGATCAATGCCGAATCTAAATTTGAAGCGGCTGGCGTTTGTGATGTCAACAACGATGGCAAGCTCGATATATTTTCCGGCGGGTTCTGGTATGAGGCACCAAATTGGAAGAAGCACTTTGTTCGTGACGTGAAGTATGAAAGCAACTATTACTATGATTTTGCAAGCTTACCGATGGATATTGACGGTGACGGCTGGATCGATATTGCAAGTGCGGCATGGCACAACAAGATGGTTTACTGGGTTCGCAATCCCGGTAACAGCGGCGGTGAGTGGGAAGTTATCGAAGTGGACACGCCCGGTAATATGGAAACCGCCCTTTCTTTCGACATAAACGGTGACGGCCAGCCTGATATACTGCCCAATATAATGACCACCGCGGCCTGGTATGAGTTTCATCGCGATCCGTCGGCAAAACACAAGGTGCGATGGGAAAAGCATCCTCTTCCAAAAGAGGCAGCGGGTCACGGAAACGGTGCAGGTGATATTAATGGTGATGGCCGATGCGATATAGTGGCGGCTCGCGGTTGGGCCCAGCAGCCTCTCGACAAAGATGGCCAGTGGCAATGGCACGGCGAGTTCGATCTGGGGCACTGCAGTGTTCCCGCATTGGTTCATGACGTTGACGGTGATACCGATGCCGACATCATCTGGGGATTGGGGCATAACTACGGCCTGTTCTGGCTGGAACAGGGCAAAGACAACGCCGGAAAGCGAACCTGGAAAAAACATGAAATCGACAGCTCCTGGTCGCAGCCGCACTTCATGCTGCTTGCCGACCTGGACAACGACGGTTCAGATGAACTTGTAACTGGAAAACGCTACCATGCACATAATGGAAACGATCCCGGCGGAAATGATCCCAAGTGCGTTTACTACTACAAATTCGACCGCACCCAATCCCAGTGGAATCGCCACCTGATCCACCAGGGCGGTGAGGTTGCATTTGGAATTAACACCGAGGCCGTCGATATGGACAAAGACGGTGATATCGATATCGTCACACCCGGAAAAAGCGGCTTGTACTTGATCGAGAACCTCCTGAAATAACGCGTCTGCAGCAAGCAATGAAACGACCCTTCGGGAGCAATGAAACGACCCTTCGGGCAATCCTGTTCGGCACGATTTTTGCATATGGCCTTGAGTTTTCATCTTCCCCAAAAAATATTAAAAAAAAGTGAAAATGTTAAGATAGGCAACTTGCGCTATGCGCAATTTTATGCTTTAATA